>DEZY01000030.1 GCA_002365735.1 Actinobacteria bacterium UBA3120 | reverse complement strand
TGGCGCCTGCCCAAGATCAGATAATCCCGTTACCTCAGTGGCAATTCCGGGTGGAACATGCTCCAGAGGTGCGAGCGCACTCAGGTTGGAGATCCGATCGAATCGAAATGAGCGAACTGCCTCGGCGTGGTCACACCAACCAGCGAGGTAGAGAAAGTCGTCCACGCTGAACACTCTGATCGGCGAAACCCTTCGATGGGAGAGGTCATCTTGGGCCGAAGAATAGTCAAAACTTAATGCAAAATCCTCGACAAGCGCCTTTTCGACCAACTCACTCAGTACTGTCTGCGCCGGCTGCGTAATCTCGAGCAGGTCGGTTCCACCCCCACTTACGGTCTCCAACTTCCCGATCAAGCGATCGATCAATTCCCTCTCGTCAACCGCAGGAATCTGACTCATGCGGCGCAGAGCGATCGCCAAGGCAATCGCCTCCTCGGAATTGATTCGCATGGGCGAGGCGAGTGTTTGCGGATCGTGGACCCAAATCCGATCGTCGTCCCAAAAATCAATGTCAACCAATTGATCGGGTCCATAACCTGGAAGGCCACATAACACTATCTGCCAGAGGTCCTTTGTGAGCGCGTCAACGCCAATTCCAAAATGCTCCGCCGTCTGCGTCATGGTGATCCCAGGGCGCCTTATCAGCCAAGGAACAAGTGCGAGTAGTCGCGGAATTCGATCAGATATGAGTTCAGGCACCCGACGCACCCTCCGTGAAACCCGCCGGGTGTGCTGCAATCAGGGCTTTGCTTGCGGCATGAATTTCGGCCTCCAATGCAGGCGATTCAATCGTCACGACATGGGCCAGCGCGAGTAACGTCCACTCGACCAAGTCTGCCAATACGCCGCGCACTTCGATTCGATCCCCTAACGCAGTCTGATCAAGACTCGTCGAGTTCCTGCGCAACATGGCGCCGTGACCTGCGGCCACAGTTATCGTGGCAGCGACAATATTCTCAGACTGTGGAATTTCTATGGTGGGATGATCCGGCCTAGGAGAACTGTGTTTCTCAGCGGTGATTCGAACCGTGCCGTGAACTCTCGGAAGCTTAAATGTCCTCTGGTCCATTCGGTCCAGGTCAAACCCAATGCAGTACCAATTCCCCTGCCGGCAAATCAGTGCCCAAGGCTCAATCTTGCGCACGGAATGCACTCCTGATCGATTGTGGTAGTCAAATTTCACCACCCGCTTTTCCCGAGCAGCGGTAAGCAAGACGGGAAGGGACACGTCTTGGGCTTGGAACCGGACCAGCCCGGAAAGTTCGGCGGGTGGGGTGACTGCGCTTTTGCCATATTTCGCCTCGATTTTACGCAGGGCAGTTTGGGCCGGGGCGCTGAGCACCGCCTGGTCCCAGACTTGTGCTGCCACTCCTAACACGATGATGTCTTCAGGTGTTAGTTCCAGGTCTACGAACTCGTATTCACTCGGCGAAATTCGATACCCTAAGACCTCGCCCAGTGAGTCGCTGACCGTTTCAATGGGTAGGCCCATCGAGCGCAGTTCGTCTTTGTCGCGTTCAAACATTCGCTCGAAAGCATCGTCTGATCGTGCATCCTCGTACCCGGCCACATTTTCGCGGATGTCCGACCGTGAGATTGCTCGACGCGTGGACATCATGGCGAACACTAAGTTCAGTAGCCGCTCTGTCTTATCGCGTCTGGCCATCTAAGTGCCCAGTCTATTTAACGTCGAGCAAATCGATGATGAAAACTAGTGTGCGTCCGGAGAGTCGATGACCGCCAGACTCTCCGTACGCCAATGCTGGAGGGATGACCAATTGCCTACGGCCGCCGACCTTCATTCCGGGGATACCTTCTTGCCAACCGGCAATCAGACCGGAAAGGGGGAAGTTGATGCTCTCGCCACGGTCCCACGACGCATCAAATTGCTCGCCGGTTTCAAAATCCACCCCCACATAATGAACTTCAACAGCAGCGCCGGCAGTGGCCTCGGCTCCTGTTCCCAGGACCAGGTCGGTGCTCACCAATTCGGTGGGTGCGGGGCCTGCGATGAAATCGATTTCAGGCTTGCTCAGTTGTGACATGCTCGTTCCTTTTCTGTGAGGTCTGGTTGTGTGGGGATTAATTGATTGACACAAGTTCAACAACGAAAACGAGGGTCTCGTTTGGTTCAATGCCGCCCGGCGGATTCGCGCCATAGCCCAAATCTCCGGGGATCTCTAACAGTCGACGCTCCCCGATCTGCATCCCGGGAACACCTTGAGTCCAGCCTTCGATGAGCGCGCCAGGCTCTAGTTGGAAGGTCGCCGGTTCACCCCGCGCCCATGAAGAATCGAAAAGAACGCCGGTCGCTTGCCCCACACCGCAATAGTGCACGGTGATTGTGTCCCCAAGAGCCACACTGGCTCCATTGCCCGGGACCAATTCAGTAGATATAAGTTCAATTGCCGGCGCCGAATCCGGTCCCACGCTGACCGTAGGTATCGCGTCTTGACCTATCACCAGACCGTCGATAGCGGTGCCTGCCGGTGCATTCTCTGAACTGACCGGTGCGGCCACTACCCCGCAGTCATTTATCGAATACGGGCCCGAAGCATTACTGGCTTCGGCAAATTCGGGATCAGTGTCTTGGCTACTTGCGCAGCCGACTACTAAAAAAATCGAGGTAACAGCGACGATGGCGGTAGTTATATGTTTTCTCACTGACACAGGATACCTACATGGAGGCAATGAGTCGATCAACGCGTTCGTCGGTGTGTTGGAACGGGTCCTTCAGCAATACAGTCCGCTGCCCCTGATCATTGAGTTTCAGATGCACCCAGTCAACCGTGTAATCCCGACGTCGTTCCTGGGCCCTGGTAATGAAGTCCCCGCGCAATTTAGCCCGGGTGGTTTGTGGAGCGTGATCCTTCGCCTGTGCGATCTGCTCGTGGCTTAAAATCGATTCCACTGCGCCGCCTCGCTCAAGCAGATAGTACAAACCTCGATCACGGCGAATATCATGATAAGCCAGATCGAGTTGGGCGATCCGGGCGCTTTCTAGGGTCAGGTTGTTTTTTTCCATGTATCGTCTCAATAGGCGAAGCTTGATCACCCAATCGATTTCACGGTCAACTAAGTGTAAATCGCCGGATCCGACCGCTTTGATTGACCGCTCCCAGAGCTCCATGACCCTTTGTGTTGTTGGGTCAACCAACTCTCGACGTGCAACATATTCGGACACTTTCTGAAAATATTCACTCTGTATCTCGATCGCAGACAGTTCGCGGCCGTTAGCTAGCTTGACCTTGCGGGTTCCGGTGGTGTCGTGGCTAATTTCGCGAATCGCTCGGATCGGATTTGCCAGGGTGAGATCTGCCATGACCACGCCAGATTCAATCATGGACAACACCAGGTGAGCGGATACAACCTTGAGCAGATTGG
This sequence comes from Actinobacteria bacterium UBA3120, assembly GCA_002365735.1. Lineage (GTDB taxonomy): Bacteria > Actinomycetota > Actinomycetes > S36-B12 > S36-B12 > UBA4592. Next base: position 1,222 of record DEZY01000030.1, on the reverse strand, counting down.
TTGTCTCACTCATATTGCTATCGCCCACGATTACGTGAAGCCGGCGATACAGGTCCGCATCCGCATGTGGCTCATCTCGCGTATTAATGATCGGCCTAGAACGCGTAGTAGCGCTGGAGACCCCCTCCCAGATGTGGTCCGCCCGCTGACTCACCGCGTAGGTAGACCCACGCGGCGTCTGCACCACTTTTCCGGCGCCGACGATGATCTGCCTGCTAATCAGGAACGGAATGAATGCCTGGGCCAGGGCCGCAAAGTCTGTGTGTCGATCAATCAGAAAGTTCTCGTGACACCCATAGGAATTCCCGGCCGAATCGGTGTTGTTCTTGAACAGATACACGTCCCCATGGATTCCCTCCTGGGTTAAGCGCTCCTCTGCCTCAATACCCAGGCCTTCAAGGATGCGTTCACCCGCGCGATCTTGGGCGAGTAGTTCCAAGAAGTCGTCGCACTCCGCGGTCGCGTATTCGGGGTGGGATCCCACGTCGAGGTATAACCTGGCTCCATTTGTTAGGAAAACGTTGCTGCTCCTGCCCCAACTCACCACCCTTCGAAAAAGGTAGCGCGCCACTTCGTCGGGGCTGAGGCGACGCTGCCCCTTAAAGGTGCACGTGACGCCATATTCCGTCTCAATCCCGAAAATTCTGCGCTCCATGCTCACTCCTTCCCGTCTACCCAGCCGCGCTATCCGAGCAACTCGGCAATGTCCTGTTGACTACACCGACGGAAGCATCGACCAGCTCTGCCACGTGTCAAAGTGGCCACCTCCAGGGAGTCGAGTCCCTGCTCCCCATCGGGATTCAGTGCCTTTACGGCCGCCCCCACGGTTTCCTTGGCACCGGATCCAACACTCCAGTTGTCCTTCATGACGTTACCCACGCTTTCACTATCACCACCCATGCTGATAAACCCTGCTTCATCATGTACGGATCCATCAAATGAGATTCGATACAACTGGTCCGCATCAGAGCGCTCGCCTACTTCAGCCACCGCGACTTCCACCTCAAAAGGCTTTGCGGCCTCAATGAAAATACTTCCTAGGGTTTGCGCGTACGCATTTGCGATCGTCCGCACAGTGACGTCACCTCGATCGTAGGAATAGCCGCGGGTATCAGCCAACCGCACCCCAGCAACACGCAGGTTTTCAAACTCGTTGTATTTTCCCACCGCCGCGAACCCGATTCGGTCATAGATTTCACCAAGTTTGTGCAGCGCCCGAGAA
>DEZY01000020.1 GCA_002365735.1 Actinobacteria bacterium UBA3120 | reverse complement strand
ACGGTCGGGTACATCGGGGCGATTGCCGTAATCAGCGTGCGAGCACCTCGATTGCTTCGGGCCGCAGTGCCTGCCGGCCGCACATCGCTCACCGTGTACTTGGGCGAATCCGTGCTGTTGACCATTGCATTCAGCGCGTGGGGTCTTGGTCTCTTTGGCCAATTGGGGGCGACGTCGGTCACCCTTTTGGCGATCTTCTCGTGGGCGATCCTCGTACTCACCATGACCCTGTGGCTTCGGCGCTTCTCCCAAGGCCCGCTGGAAGCCTTGACCGCCCGTTATGTGAAGCGGCCCACGCGTGGCCCGTGATCGGGTTCGCCGGCCACTTTCGCAAATCCGGTTGCTCCGGCCACTTTCGTAAATCGGCTCCAATGTGAGGGCGAGTCGGCCCGCCAGGGGCGGGTACGGGATAATAGGGTCTTCGACCCGGGCACCCCCGGGGAACGTATTGGCGCATGGGCGCCACGAGGACTTGGCTGGAAGGGGACACACTTATGGCCGCGATGAAGCCACGTACCGGAGACGGACCAATGGAGGTCACCAAAGAGGGCCGCAGTTACGTGATGCGAGTCCCTTTAGAGGGCGGCGGGCGGTTGGTAGTTGAACTAAAGGCCGACGAGGCCAAGGAACTGGGCGAGAAGCTTCTCGCTGTTTTCGCTTAACAGGACCGAGCTACTCCGGGGTTCGAAGTGAGGCCAAGAACAGACCTGAACCCACAGTGAGAAGCGAGGGCAGCCAGGCGTTGTCGGAGCGCAACTCAGTAGCGATGTCCCGCATCGCGGTTGCTTCGTAGTCACGGGCGGACGCATCGGCCATCCCGGTGGCGAATGCCCCGTGGAAAATGACCAAGCCACCAATTCGCAGCAAGCGTTTCGTCTGATTAAGAATTGCTGGATTATCACCTGCGTCGGCATCGACAAAAATTAGGTCGTAGGCGCGGTCAGAGAAGCGGGGGAGTACATCAAGGGCGCGACCCGCAATCAATCGGGTGCGATTGGATTCACACCCAAGGCTAGTAAAAAGCTCCTTCGCATGGCGTTGATACTCGGCCTCAAGATCGATACTGGTGAGCACCCCACCAGTCTTCATTCCTTCGAGCAAAGCGGCGCCCGAAATACCCGTCCCCGTGCCGATCTCAATGATTGCCTGCGCCTGGATCGAGGCCGCTAGAAGTTCCAATAGGGAAGCAACTTGATGGCTGACACACTCAATTCCCAGATCCGCAGCGTGTTCTCTGGCAACACGGAGTTCATCGGCATGCTCAGCGTCAAATTCGCCCAAGTAATTCTCGGTAAACTCGGCGGCTTTTGCCGTAATCGCTGAATGGGACATCTCGCTCCTTACCGGATTGACACCTATTAATGTACTCGGTTCCAAGAGCCTAGTGGCAAGCCTTCGCACACCTACATGCGCGCGCGTTAGGCTTCACGGGTGAGTGACTTTCCGCCAACAAACTTTGTCGTACCCCCGCCGATTCCGTTGCCTCCACCGCGCAAAGAACGGCGCCGTGGACTTGGCGTGCTGGGAACAGTATTCGTTTCCGCCGTGACCGCTGTCGTCGTTGGGGGTGTCGCCGGGCTTGGCGGATATTTGATCGGATCCAATGGAGATGAAAATTCGAGCGTCTCGAACAACATTGTGGAGCTCCCTCAGATTGATGGCGCTGCCAACACGATTTCGAGCGATGTCGCCGCGATAGCTGAATCGGTTTTACCAAGTGTTGTATCGATTCTGATTGAAGCTGGCGAAAATTCGGGTAGTGGTTCAGGTTTTATTGTGCAGTCTGACGGCTATATTCTGACAAACAATCACGTAGCAGCACCAGCAGCAAATGGTGGGGAACTGACGGTCGTTTTTGATAACGGTGACAAGGTTATTGCTAAAATTGTGGGACGCAATACTTCCTATGACCTCGCGGTACTCAAAGTTGATCGAGATGGTTTACCGGCCGCGGTGCTCGGGGACTCAAGTGCTGTGCGGGTCGGGGAAGTTGCAATAGCGATTGGTGCACCACTGGGTCTCAATGGCACAGTCACGGCCGGCATCATTAGTTCGCTTGACCGACCGGTGACGGCTGGCGGTAGCGGTGAACTCGCCTTTATTAACGCAATTCAAACTGATGCGGCGATCAACCCTGGAAACTCTGGTGGCCCATTACTCGATGGCACTGGGCGGGTGATTGGGATTAACTCGGCAATTGCGACCTTGGCCGGAACGATCGGTGGGGAGAGCGGGTCGATTGGACTTGGTTTTTCCATCCCGATTAACACCGCGAAAAGAATTGCCGAAGAATTAATCGCCACGGGCGACTCGCAAACCCCGATCATCGGAGTGGTGCTCAATACGGCATTCACCGGCGATGGGGCCCAAGTCAGTGAAATTACCCCGGGCGGACCGGCTGAGAAGGCTGGGGTGCGGGAAGGGGATGTTATTACCGGATTTAACGGACGCCAAGTTGCCGACTCAACTGAGCTGGTGGTGGTGATCCGAAGTTATGCACCCGGCGAAGAGATTGAGATCACCCTGACGCGTAACGGGCAGTCCTCCACGGTTTCATTGGCACTGGGCTCTTCCAGCAAAATCGGTTAGAGGGGGCCAGGGCGTACAAGGGTAGCTCCGGCGTAACCTAATGTCGTGTTTGACATTGGAGTCGGAGAGCTGATTGCACTCGGGGTGCTGGGTCTTTTGATTTTTGGCCCAGAGCGACTGCCTCGAGCCGCCGCAGATGCGGCGAAGTGGTTGCGGCAAATTCGTGAGATGGGCGCAACTGCGCGCAAAGACCTGTCCGAGTCCTCAGGTCTAGACCTACAGGACACGATTAATACGGTCAAAAGCCTAGGTGAATATCACCCCCGCAAACTTGCAACATCATTGTTCACCGAGGACGCGTCCAGGGAAGAAACTGAAGGTGCAAAGAAACCAGAGAACCCAGCATTTGACCCTGATGCGACCTAACGCCCTGCCGGGGTGATGTTGAGGTTCATTCCTGCCAGTCCGCGGGGCTTGGCGCTAAGTAGTTGGGCAATCGATGCAATGACAACAGCAGCATCGGAGTCGGGGAAAGCGCTGACGAGGGGTTCACCGGTATCTCCACCTTCGCGTAACCGAACATCGAAAGGAATATTTCCCAGAACCGGAATACTGGTTCCCAATGTTTTGCTCAACCCGTCAGCAACAGATTTACCTCCGCCAGCACCAAACAGGTCGATTGGTTCGCCGCAGTGTGGGCAAGGGAATGCGCTCATGTTCTCAATTACACCGAATACTTTTTGATTCGTTTGGGCTGCAAGCGTGCCCGAACGAATCGAAACATCGGCGGCCCCTTGTTGTGGAGTAGTAACCACGATCAGTTCTGCCTGCGGCAGTAGTTGGGCTGTTGAAAGCGCGATGTCTCCGGTTCCCGGCGGCAAGTCCAAGAGCAAGAAATCTAGGTCGCCCCACCAGACGTCGGTGAGGAATTGCTCAAGCGCCCGATGCAGCATTGGTCCGCGGAAGGCAACGGGCTGCTCAATTCCACCAGGCTTGAAGGACAGCATCGACATTACTCGGACGCCGTTACCCTGCGGCGGCATGATTAAGCCTTCCACCATGGTGGGTGGAGTCATGGCGTTAAGAATCTTAGGAATCGAGTGACCATAAACATCGGCATCGAGTAGCCCAACTGAGAAACCTTGCTGAACAAGTGAAACAGCAAGGTTAGCGGTAACCGAGGATTTGCCAACCCCTCCTTTACCTGAAGCAATGGCGAAGATTTTGGTGAGGGATCCTGGTTTGTTGAACGGGATCTCCTTGTCTTCTTTGCCGCGCAGGGTTTGACGCATCTGGCCGCGTTGTTCTTCAGACATAACATCTAGTTCGACTTTTACCTCAGCCACTCCCGGAACTTGCATCACTGCGAGAGTCACGCGCTCCGTGATGGTGGCCTTCATGGGGCAACCGACGACGGTCAAGAAAATCCCCACTTCTACTACGCCATTTTTACCAAGCTGGACTCCCTTAACCATGCCGAGTTCAGTAATCGGCCGGTGGATCTCAGGGTCATCGACACCGGCAAGTGCAGTGTGTACCGCTTCTAGGTTAATCGGGTCATTAGATTCGGCAGATTCATTCGACTTATTGCTGGTGGGGGTCATTGTCCGATGCTACCGGGAGAGCGCGATCTGGCACCTGGGCACTTTCGATTCGATCGAGGCGAGCACTTATTTCCTCGAGTAGGTCGCGCAACTCGCCACGCAAATAGTCGCGGGTGGCAAGCTCGCCCATGGCATCCCGGACATCAGCAATTTCCCGGGCGAGGTAATCACTGTCGGCAAGAATGCGTTCATTGCGGGTTCGGTCTTCTTGGAATTGAACACGGTCCCGGTCGGTTTGGCGGTTTTGCGCGAGCAAAATGAGTGGCGCGGCGTAAGAGGCCTGCAAGGACAGCAGCAGGGTAAGAAAAATAAACGGGAAAATATCGGGTTTAAGGTTGTCCGGTGCTAAGACATTCCAGCCGATCCACGTGATGACCACAACGGTCATCCAGGCAATAAATGCCCATGACCCGATCCGGCGAGCGACCCGCTCAGACATCGCACCGAAAACCTCAGGGTCGTACGTCGGTCGACGGGCACGACTGCGCTCAAGCGGTTGATCAAGACGTCTTTTGCGGCCGGGGTTATTTACAGATTTAGCCACGGTGCACCACCGGATCGTCGTGACCCCAGCCATCAGGTAACTCGCGCCAACCCTGCGGCAACATGTGGTCCACTAGATCATCGAAAGTAACCGCCCCAACGAGCGAACCTGTTTCGTCAACAACCGGCAACGCGACCAGGTTGTACGCTGCAAAACTACGCGTCAAGACAGATAGTGGGGTGTCCGGGCGCATCGGCGCAAAAGATGTGTCCAATAATGCCGATACCAAAGAAGATGGCGGCTCCCGCAAGAGTCTTTGGAAGTGGCACACACCTAAATACTTCCCGGTGGGAGTTTCCGTGGGTTGCCGGCAGACATACACCTGTGAAGCGAGCGCTGGTGAAAGATCGGCGTTTCGGATCCGAGCGAGTGCGTCAGCAACAGTTTCGTCGGGGGCCAAGACAATCGGCTCGCTCGTCATCATGCCACCAGCTGAGAAGTCGTCGTATCTCAACAATCGTCGAATGTCATCCGCCTCTTCTGGCTCCATTCGCTCCAGTAGGTCTTCAGCGCGTTCGGGTGCTAACTCAGAAATCAAGTCAGCGGCATCGTCGGGATCCATTTCTTCGAGGATGTCTGCGGCTCGTTCCGCCTCGAGCGCCTCCAGGATCTCAACGCGGTTCTGGTCCGTCATTTCTTCGAGTACGTCAGCTAAGCGTTCATCGTCGAGTTCGCGGGCGATCTCAGTTCGGCGGATGGGACTCAACTCGCGGAGCATGGACGCAACATCTGCGGGTCGCAGTGAATCCATGGTGGCAAGTAGCTGTTCAGCTGGTTGATCCGGCACGGGTAGTGACATATTGGTGACGTCATTCCAATCAACAACCATCTTCTCGCTGCGTCGGCGAAACCCCTGAGTTGCCCGACGCACGAAAAGCTGGTCAACAAACCACTCGCGACTTCGAGACTGCTCAACGCCAACATCAATGATGGTTACCGGTTCGCCCGAAGCTTGTAGCGCAACCGTTCGATCGAGCAGCTCTGCTGTGACGAGGGTTTCGTTTTTGCGTTGCTCGAACCGCCGGAGGTTTACCGTACCGGTGACAATTATTTGCCCGGAATCAATTGTGGTGACCTTGGTCATGGGGATAAAAATTCGTCGACGTGGTGGAACTTCAACGACAAGCCCGGTCAGGCGTGCCGGCAAATTTCCCGTCCGGAGCACCACAATTGCGTCTCGCACCTTGCCCATTTGGTCGCCATTTGGGTCAAATACGCCAAGGCCGTTCAGGCGGGCGAGAAAGACGCGGGGATTCGTGCTCACCCGTGCAGGGTACCCCTTAACGTGTTCCTGGAAAAACATGTCAGGCTGATGAGGGGGGTAGAGGGTCAATGGTGTTGGCTTCACCCGTGAGTTCACAGGCGCAAGCGGGGTCAGGCCCAAGGTCGGTGAACCTTGGCTTGCCTCCAGCCGGAGACCTGATTTCCCTCGCCGTAGCCATCTTTTTCATCGCTCTGAGCGGGCCGGTTATCGCCGCTACCGCAGCCCCGGTCTTAGCAATCGCATTTTGGCGCTGCCTGATTGGCAGCGGCGTTACCGGGGTGTGGGTGGGGCTCAAAGACCGAAAATCCCTCCGGCGCCTGACCAGCAGAGAGTGGCGCCTGACCGCGATTTCAGGATTTTTTTTGGGTCTGCACTTCGCGACCTGGATTCCGTCCTTGGTGTTTACATCCGTAGCCGCATCGACCGCATTGGTTTCCACCCAACCAATCTGGGCGGCATTTATTGCCCGAGCTCGAGGTGTCCGGATTAGCCGAGGCTCATGGGTCGGGATTTGGATTGCACTCGGTGGGGTCTTGGTGTTGACCGGGGTTGATATCCGGATGGACACCAATCATTTGATTGGCGATGCGTTAGCGCTAGCCGGTGCGATTTTCGCTGCCGCGTACATGTCGGTTGGGGCGGAAGTGCGAAAGAGTGTGTCTACCGCAACTATGACGTTTCCGCTCTATGCGGTTGCAGCACTCACAATCTTGCCACTGGTGTTCGTGTTTGAACAGGAGTTAATTGGGTTTGAACTCGACGCATGGCTGATGATTCTTGGGATTACTTTGGGAGCGCAACTGCTC
>DEZY01000115.1 GCA_002365735.1 Actinobacteria bacterium UBA3120 | reverse complement strand
TAGGTATTACCCGCCTTGGCGGTCTCATGCTTGGAGAGGCCGGCAAGGGCGAGGATGAAGAGCAGCGCTGCAACCAGGAAGGCTGCCTGTGCGAGGGATTCGATAGTCATGTGCTCAGCTCCGCGAGAACATCGAGAGCATTCGGCGCGTCACGGCAAAGCCGCCGAACACGTTAATGCTGGCCAGTAGGACTGCGACGAAAGCTAGGACCGTGATCACGGTGTTGCTGTGTCCGATCTGAAGAAGTGCGCCAACGACGATGATGCCTGAGATCGCATTGGTAACCGACATCAGCGGCGTGTGCAATGCGTGATGCACGCTGCCGATTACGTAGTTCCCGATCACGATTGCCAAAACGAAGACAGTGAGGTGCATGCGGAAAGAGGGCGGCGACGCTGCAACCAGAAGCAGCAAGATCGCGGCGCCAATGCCAACGTACGTGAATCGACGAGCGGAGCTCATGGGCGCCTTGACCGGCGGCTCTTCGGCGGTCACCTGCTCCACTACTGCCTGAGTGGGTGCTGCAGACACCTGCACGGCGGGTGGCGGCCAGGTGATCTCGCCATCGCGGGCGACCGTGATGGCGCGCTGCACGACGTCGTCCCAGTCGATGACGAGTACGCCATCCTTACCGGGAGTCATGAGCTTCATCAGATTGACGAGGTTGGTGCTGAAGAGTTGTGAGGCCTGCGCCGCGAGACGGCCCGGCAGATCGGTGTAGCCAATGATCGTGACTCCATTGGCCGTAACCACGACCTCGCCCTTCACGGTGCCTTCAACGTTGCCACCATTAGCAGCGGCCATATCGACGATCACGCTGCCGCGCTTCATGCTCGCGACCATGTCAGCGGTTATCAGGATCGGAGCCGCGCGCCCAGGAATCAATGCGGTGGTGATGATGATGTCCATTTCCGGGGCCCACGTTGCGTAGAGGGCCGCGGCGCGCGCGTTGTAGTCGTCAGACATCTCCTTGGCGTAGCCGGTCGACGAGACTTCGACATCGGCGGCTGCAACTTCCAAGTACTTGCCACCGAGGGACACCACTTGGTCGGCGACCTCGGGGCGCGGATCAGTGGCATAGACGATCGCGCCCATTCCGCCGGCAGTTCCAATCGCAGCCAGGCCTGCCACGCCCACACCGGCCACGAGCACCTTGGCGGGAGGCACCTTGCCGGCAGCCGTGATCTGCCCGGTGAAGAATCGACCGAAGGCATTCGCGGCCTCGATCACTGCGCGGTAACCCGCGATATTGGCCATCGAGCTGAGCACGTCTAATGACTGGGCGCGCGAGATCCGCGGCACGGCATCCATGGCCAGTGCGGTGATGCGTCGACGCGCCAGATCCGCGACCAGGTCAGGGTTGAGCGCTGGGCTGACCAGGGAGATGACGGTCGAGCCTTCACGGAGACGATCAAGTTGCGCAGCGGACGGCGCATTAATGCCGAAGATGATGTCAGCGGTGGCGGCGTCTCCGATCGAGGCACCCGCGGCGACGTAGGAATCATCAGAGAATGATGATGCGGCGCCGGCGCCTGCCTCGATCACGACGCTGTACCCGAGCTCAATCAGTTTCTCGACGGTAGTAGGCGTGGCTGAAACCCGAGTCTCCCCGGGAAGTGCCTCGTGGAGGACTCCAATGATCACTGAACACTCCCGATAGCAAGCGTTGAGGGCTGCACGGAGCAGCCCTGACGGTTATTACAGACGGTCAATATAGCGGTCATGAGCGTAGTGCACCCGCGGAGTGGAATGGGCAAAACCTGAACACTACGTATCGCCCATTCGACCGCACAGGAAAACGCCAACCACGCGGAGTGCTCAAAGGCGACACATTTACAAACTAGACAAAGTTCTGGGACAGGGATTAACCGGACAGTGATTAACCAAGTCCCGGATTAACCGAGTCCCGGAACTTATCTATGGCGGAGGATAGGGGATTCGAACCCCTGAGGGCGTTAACCCAACCCGCTTTCCAAGCGAGCGCCATAGGCCACTAGGCGAATCCTCCGTGGGGGAGATTACCTACAGCCACTTTGTGAGTGGACAGTGCCTAGCGCGTACCCTGTTCCATGACCCCTCGCGTGGTGTCATCTCGCTGAATCCCCCAGGGCCGGAAGGCAGCAAGGGCAGGTGGGCGCTGATAGGTGCGCGGGGGGTCCCTTTTTACGTACTGCAAAGAGCCAATCCGGGGCTAACACCGTGGTTCCACGGTTTTTGTTCAGCACTAGTGCCCTTAGAATGCGCTGTTGACAAATATTTTGTCTTGACATTTGGGAAGGAAACATTGTGAAATTTAGTGCACCCAAGTCGGCCGCAGTTGTGGCGCTTGCGACAGTGCTCGCCGTGGGAGTTTCGGCTCTGCCGGGGCAGGCCGCGCAATCGGACAAGATTGTCATAGCTCTGGAAGCGCCACTAACTGGCAGCCAGAGCAACAATGGTCGGGATCAGTTGCGTGGGGCGCAACTTGCGGCCAAGCAGATTAATGCCAAAGGTGGCGTGCTTGGCAAGAAAATCAAGATTGTCGGTGTTGACGACAAAGCCGATCCAAAGTTGGCAAAGACTGCGGTTAAGAAAGCAGCCAAGGCTGGTGCTATCGCCGTTGTTGGTCCCTACAACTCCAGTGTTGGAATTGTGAACCTTCCGTTGTACTACAAGGAAGAAATTTTTCCGGCGCGCATGACTTCCTCGAATGAGACCGAGGGATTGGGAGTTACAACCCAGCCGATGAACACGCAAATTGCTCCGGCTGAGATCGCCTTCATCAGTGCCACGGGTGTCAAGTCAGTAGCAATGCTGGTAGATACCTCGGACTACACCCAGAGCATCGCTGATCAAACTTCAGACGGGTTATTGGAAAAGGGCATTGAGGTTATACAGATTCCGATTACCGAGGGCAGTACCGACTTCAATGCCCAGATTTCTAGTGCCCTGGCCACCAACCCTGACATGATCTACTCGAGTACCTATTACCCTGAAGGAAGCCTCATTGCCCAGCAATTGTTGGCAAGCGCCGCTTCTACCCCATGTTTCATGGGGTTAGCAAATGTTGATCCAGCATTTGTCACCGAAGCGGGCCTTGCGGCTGCGCAGCATTGCACATTCAGCGGTGTCCCCGCCGCTCCACAGTTGCCATCTGCCAAGGCCTACACCAAGGCATATGTCAAAGAGTTCAAAAAGAAGCCAGGTGTGTGGGGCGCCTTCACCTACGACGCGGTCAATGTGCTCGCTGCGGCAATAAAGAAGTCGGGGGGCACTGACTTCAGAGAATTGAAGAGGGCTGCGTTCCAAACCAAGAACTTCAAGGGTGCAACGGGAACAATTACGTACAAGAAACTCATGGGAACCAAGCTCAATTCGGGTACGAGGACTGAGGTCCCGGTTGAAATCCTGGTTGTTAATGACAAAGGTAGCTATGTAATTGCAAAGTAATAGTTGGATAACCTGAGTAGAGGATTCATTAGATTCTGCCCGACTTTCCTTTCAAGGAAAGTCGGGCAGAACTATTTAGGGGGCAACGGCTAGAGTGACCAAGTGGCGAAAAAGAGCGATACACCAGTCCCCAAGGGTCCCCAGCTGGCTCTCTATCGCACCTACCGCCCCCAAACACTGAGCGAGGTCGTCGGCCAGGATCACGTCACAACTCCACTGCACAGAGCATTAGAAAACAACCGAATGCATCACGCCTACCTGCTTTCTGGTCCCCGAGGCTGCGGCAAAACTTCGACGGCACGCATTCTTGCCCGCTCCCTGAATTGTGAACAAGGACCAACCCCTGATCCATGCGGCGTGTGCGAAAGTTGCATTGATTTGTCCGCGATGGGTTCAGGCTCAATCGACGTGATTGAACTCGACGCCGCCAGCCACGGTGGGGTGGACGACACCCGTGATCTGCGCGAGCGTGCCATGTTTGGTCCGGCAAAATCGCGCTACAAGGTGTACATAATCGACGAAGCCCACATGATTTCGACACAAGGCTTCAACGCATTACTGAAATTAGTTGAAGAGCCACCCGAACATGTTCGTTTTATATTTGCGACGACCGAAGCGGACAAAGTTCTACCAACGATTCGCTCACGGACCCACAACTACGGTTTCCGGTTAGTGTCGGTGAAGATTTTGCAAGAGCATTTGGTCATGGTGTGTGCAAGTGAAGGAATCCCCGCTGATCCCGCGGCGCTCGCCCTGATTGCCCGCGCTGGTACCGGGAGTGTGCGTGATTCGCTATCAATTTTGGGTCAAGTTATTTCTGGTTGTGGGCCCGAGGGCGTTACTTATCAGGAAGCGGTCCTGCAGTTAGGCGTGACAGATTCAGCATTGCTTGATGAAACCGTAAATGCGCTAATTGATCGCGATGGTGCCGCATTGTTTACCGCCGTTGACCGAGTCATTGAATCGGGTAACGAACCCAGACGTTTTGTCACCGACCTACTTGAACGAGTTCGCGACCTGATTGTTTTGCAGAGAATCCCGGGAGCCGCCGAGAGTGGCTTGATTCACGCGCCAGAGGAAGTGATCGCCACGGAAGTCGATCAGGCGTCCCGCATTGGTCCCGCCGAACTGGCGCGCGCAGGTGACCTGGTTAACCGGGCATTGGGTGAGATCAAGGGGGCAACCGCTCCCCGGCTTCAACTTGAGCTGCTTATGGCGAAGTTGCTTCTGCCGACAACCGATGATTCAACCGATGGCCTTCGCGCTCGCCTGGAGCTGCTAGAGCGCTCTGGGGTGGTGAATCACGTACCGGCCAGCGCACAGGCCAAACCCGTTGCCACCGAACCTGCTCCACCGCCCGCCAAGCCGG
>DEZY01000166.1:10200-10886 GCA_002365735.1 Actinobacteria bacterium UBA3120 | reverse complement strand
TCGCTTCACAGAGGGGACAAATACGTAAGGCGGTGCGTTCGGCTTCAACAGACATGGCTCCTAGCCTGCCACGAAAACAGTGATTCTGTATGGAGAAAGTGGTGGAATAGTTGTTGCACCACCAGAGTCGCCGCAGTTGTGGGGCATCCGACATCCGAGGGAATTCCCACGTCGGTGAACTTTCATGCGATCCGGCTCTCCTGAGCCTCAGGTTGAAACCTTCAAGCAATCTATTTTGGCCATGTGCGATCGCCTTTAGGGACGAGAATGGTTGTCCATTTATCAGTAGGCGTTAGTGTGACGGCTGCACATTTCATCAGGTGACTGGGAAGCGGCGATTTCTATTTCCGTTTTCTTCAAATCTGTGTAAGCCGTATACATAGTTTCAGACATCCACGAACGAGCGACCTCGTTAATAGAAAGCGCTCGGAGGGCCTCATCCAAAGTCGAGGGAAGAGCGACAATTCCAAGTTCAGCTCTTTGAGCCTCACTCAGGTCCGCTGGATCAACGTCGCAACGTGCAGGTAAAGGTAACTGCCTATCTACTCCGTCCAGTCCGGCCTGGATCAAGGCACCAACCACCATGTATGGGCTGGCGGTGGCATCGACGGGACGGTATTCGAGGTTGAAGCCTTTGGATTGAGCTTGTGGATCAGGTGAGGGTGCAGGGCAAATGCGGATGGCCG
>DEZY01000166.1:9877-10081 GCA_002365735.1 Actinobacteria bacterium UBA3120 | reverse complement strand
TTGCGGATGGCCGCCTCTCGGTTTTGAATTCCGAAACTGGCGAATCCGCAGCTCCAGTGGTGGGGTCCAAGCCTGAGGTAAGAAACCGGACTTGGCGCGGTGTATGCGACAAGCGCTTGCATGTGGTCGAGGACACCCGCGATAAAGCTTTCTGAAAAAGAGCTAGCTTGTGAAGCATTCGTGGGATCAAAAGTAACGTTCTCG
>DEZY01000166.1:9347-9620 GCA_002365735.1 Actinobacteria bacterium UBA3120 | reverse complement strand
GCTCTTCCGATCTAGTAACGTTCTCGCCGTCACTGTCTGCGAAGCTAAAATGAATATGTGCTCCGTTTCCAACACCATCTGCTGTGGGTTTTGGAGAAAAAGTGGCGCGCATGCCGTGCCAGCGAGCAACCTCTCGAATTACCTCTCGCGTGAGAATTGCCCTGTCCGCGACGCCCAATCCAACGGCTGGAGCGGTAGTTACTTCGTATTGCAAGTAGCCATATTCTGGTTCGATTGTTTCTGGTTCGAGGCCTGCTTCGGTAAGTGCGTTGT
>DEZY01000166.1:1265-9086 GCA_002365735.1 Actinobacteria bacterium UBA3120 | reverse complement strand
CTCAAGAGAAAAGGGAGGACCTGGAGCGAAATCACTTCCGATTAGTGTGAATTCGTGTTCAAAGGCTCCAACAAGTTGTAAGCCATGCTCAGTTTCAAGACGCTCCAAAGCTCTCCGCGCAAAGCCACGAGTGCAGCAATCCCACGTTGAGCCATCAGGGTTCTTGGAGTCGCACAGATACAGATCAAAAGGCGCAGAACTATTTGGAGTGGCTAACCAAGCGTGTGCATTCGGATCGGGAATTTGACGTACTTCGGTCATTGGTCCCCACGGATTCGGTGCTATGTCGGCAAATGGGGTTAGCGATTGGCCTGCAACAGCCCACCCGAGCCCGAACTCCATGCGGGATGCCATTTCATGCGATGGGACTGCCCGGCAACGGGTTAGCCCGACAAAATCGCTCCATCCAAGCACCGAAATACCCTGTGACATGTCAGTTCTCCTTTGCGGCTAGTGAGATTTCTCCCTGAGGTGGCTCATTGATTTCTATGGGAACATCTCCGAGATAGGCTGCCAATACCACTGGGTCAGATGACACTTCGGTTGGTGTTCCAACCGCGATGGTTTTTCCTGCTTCCAGCACTTGAATCCGGTCGCAAAGGCGCATTATTAGTCTTAAGTCGTGATCAATAATGATGACTCCGCAGCCGTGGTGTACGGCCAGAGATCGAATGTCAGAGAGTAAAATATCAGACTCGCTGTGATTCATTCCCGCGGCTGGTTCATCCAGTAGGACAACGGAAGGTTGCGTTCCCATTGCTCTGGCAATCTCCAGTCGTCGCTGCATTCCGTACGAAAGCGTGTTCGCTTCCGTGAAACGCAGATCTAAGAGGCCTAGTTGCTTAAGTGAAAGGTGGCCTGATTCAGCTGTCGTTCTTGGCGGGGCAAAAACGTTTTCGACAACCAGTAGGTGAGGGAAAATTCTAATATTTTGGAATGTTCTTGCTAGACCCTGTTGAGCCACAATGTGGCTCGGTTGGCCTGTGACATCGCGTCCTGCCAGCAAAACTTGACCTGAATCTAAATTGGTCAAACCAGAAATAAGGTTCAACAGCGTACTTTTCCCAGACCCATTTGGACCGATAAGTCCAAGGATTTCTCCACGCTTCACTTCAATGTCAATACCTGCTACCGCTTTGACTCCATGAAAAGACTTTGCCATGCCTGTACCTTGGAGGATGAAGTCACTGGACGACCCCTGATCGGCCTCCTCTGGCGATTGAGTTAGCTTTTGAGACGCGGAATCCTCGCTTTGTCCTTGAGAACGGCGAAGCCAAGCAGCGAGTGGCGGTATGAAGTCCTCAATTTCACGTCGTCCAACAATCCCGTCTGGACGCCAAATCAGGGCAATGATTATGAGTAGGGCGATGACGAACTGAACTGTTCCGGTGATTCGCGGTAGTTCGATTCCGAATACTGACACACCCTGTTCAATTCGGGAGAATGACTCGGTGACGAGACCGACGACTGCGGCGCCCACGACTGCACCGAGAACACTCTCTTTACCACCAAGGATTAGCATGGCGAGAAGCGCGAAGGTCATGGCAAATGAGAATTGACCGGGATCGAAGGCAATGATGTTAAAGGACCATAGGCTGCCCGCCGCGCCCATCAGGGCCGCACTAAACACCCACCCGATGTACCGGACGCGTCGGACATTGATACCCAATGCGGCAGAGGAGAGTTCGTCCTCTCGCGAGGCTCTGAGTTGTAAACCGATTCGAGTCGTTTTGAATAGACGAGCAACGAAGATGAAAACGACCGCGACCGCGATTGCTAAGACTGGAGTGGTTTCACGTGGTATTCCAAAAACTCCACTGGAGCCACGGGTGAGGGTGGACCAGTTAAGCCAAACAGAGTACATGACTAGTAGCAAGGCGAGAGTTGCCATAACCATGGCGTTGACGGTCATTCGTACGAGGATGATTCCAACTATTGCTGCGAATAGCGCGGATACGAAGGCGGCTGCAAGTAGCGAAGGGAAAAACCCCCACCGTGCTTCAGCAAGAAACGCGGGGAGCTCGGGGAGCTGATTGGATTTCAGTTCAGGTGGAATGGTTAACCACGCTGTGACGTAAGCACCCACGCCCATGAACGCGACGTGTCCGAAGGACAAGATTCCGCTGTTCCCAACGAAAGTTTGCAATGCGATAACGAGTGTCACATTTATGAGAAATATGACCGCGGTGCTGGAGAGAGACTTGCCACCGAAAAGGACAAAAGGCAAAACGACTATCAACATAAGTGCCGTCGTTGTTAAGGCGCTAACACCTGCTCCACGAATTGAACCGTATCTCCGCATCAGACTTTCTCCTCGATTCGCTTCCCCATGAGTCCTTCAGGCCTGAGGTAGAGGAGTACCGACACCGCAATCAGGGCCATAGCAAACTGAAAAGGAACCAGCCCGATTGGCAGGTAGGCCTGGAGGAAAACTTCTAGGACGCCAAAGATGTATCCACCGATAACGGCGCCCGGAATGCTTCCCAACCCACCGAGAACTACTGCTATGAAGGCAATGAGAATGGGAGTAAAGCCTGAGGTTGGCGTTACCTGGGTAGTTCTTGCCATCCACAGCACGCCAGCGATGCCAGCGAGGATTCCAGAAATCGCAAATGCGCCCAGGATCACGCGGTTCGCTCGCACCCCCATCAAGCGGGTGGTTGTGAGATCTATCGCGGCGGCGCGCATCTGAAGACCTGATCGGGAGTAGCGCATAAAGACAGCGAGGATTCCCATGGAAGTCAAGGCGATTATGAGTGTCGCTATCGTCAAAAAACCAATTCGAATGTCCCCAATTGTGACAAAGGTGCTGAAGATTTCCGGTACGGCAATTCCGCGAGCGCGGGGGGAAATCGCCTGTCTGAAAACACCTTGCAAAGCCTGAGACAAGGCAAAAGATGCAAACAGCAATGTGACGAATGAGGCACCTCGCAATGGTCGGAAAAGGGCCAATTGCATCAGGAGCGAAGCGATAGCGGCGAAGGTGATTCCCAGTCCGGCAGCGAGAAGGAACGGTGCTCCTGCCTGAGTGGCGAAATACATTGTGTACCCAACGATGGTTATTAATTCACCATATGCAAAGTTCAGTATCCCGAGAGTGCTGTAGACCATGGCGAGGCCGAGTGCGAGAACCGCGTAAATGCTCCCCAGAGAAAAGCCATTTATGAGTTGCTGCATGAATTCAAGCATTATTCCGCTACCTCGTTGCCCATATATAGGCGAGCAAGATCGATTGAGGCCAGCTCGGACGCGTAACCGTGACTGATGACATGACCGGATGCCAGTACGTAAGCGTAGTCTGCGATCTCGAGTGCCAAGTGGACATTTTGTTCAACTAATACAGTGGTTACACCTTCGTCTCGTAGCTCGGTGATCAGTTCGAAAATCTGAGTCACAATTTTAGGGGCTAAACCCAACGATGGTTCGTCATAAAGAACAACCGCTGGTGAACTCATTAAGGCTCTAGCAATGGCCAATTGTTGTTGCTCACCCCCGGACAGGGTTCCGGCCGACTGGTTACGGCGTTCGGCAAGTACTGGGAATCGCGTAAATGCTTTTTCAATTCCATCGGAGACGTCGCTTCGAGAGACTCGGCTTCCACCTAGCCGTAGGTTCTCCTCGACAGTGAGCGCACCAAAAATACTTCGACCTTCGGGTATGAGGGCAACGCCCATGCGCAGGACCCTCTCTGGGACTCCGTAGGGAATCGGCATTGCATCGAGCGAAATTTCCCCGGCTGATGGTTTGTGCACCCCTGCTATGGCACCCATGAGAGTGGATTTCCCCGCTCCGTTGGGTCCCAAAACAACGACAATTTCACCTCGGTCGACGGTCAATGACACCTGATCCAGTGCGGTGACCATGCCATAATGGATTGTCAGATGGGCAATATTGAGGAGAGGGGCAAGGCCCCTCTCCTCAATATTATGCGTTTCCATGCTCTTTTCAGTATTCTCGCTTGGAATTACGGTGCGGGAACCAGTGAAGGGAAGGCCGGGGCAGGTAGGCAAGTGAAATTAGTGCCTTCCATCAGTATCATTGCCGCTGGCTTATTTGCCCGCCGTGTTTCTGGATTCATTTCCGTGCGGCCTGTGATGCCGTCGTATTGGGCGTTTGCCAAGCCAGCCATGATCGAAGCTGAATCAGACGCACCCGCAGTTTCGATTGTTTGGGCGAGAATATTGATCTCGTCATAACCGAGTGCCGCTACGGCCGAACTTGGATCACTGCCGTTTCGCGCATTATACGTTTCGTAGAATGCAGCAATATCTTCATTACCATCACTTGTGCAGACAGGAGCAGTGAAAACCATGCCATCGATGGCGTCTGCCCCAGCATCAGCGAGTGACGGATCAAGGTTACCGTCAGTTGAAATTACGGGGAGAGTTACACCAGCCTGGCGAAGTTGACGCATGAATACGGGAGTGTCTGGAACGAATATGGGTGTGAAGATGACATCGGGAGCGGGATCTGCGTTGGCGATCTTTGTCACTACCGCCGAGAAGTCACCAGCTCCGATTGTGAAGCTTGTCTCTCCAACGATTTCTCCGCCGCCAGCAGTAAAGACTTCACTGAAGTAACCGGGTAGGTTCGCTGTGTAGGCGTATTCGGGGGAACCAAGTAGAAAAGCCGTCTTGTAGCCCTGTGCGAGTGCGTACTCAGCGGCTGTTGCTCCTTGGATTGTGTCGTTCATGAGCACCTGGAATGCGCATTCGCCAATATCGTCGACCAAAGTTGGGGCAGTTCCGTCGCCAGTTGAAATTGGAACGCCTGCTTCACAGGCGATTGCCCCTTCAGCCGCGATGACATCGCCGGTACTACCAATGAGGTAAACAGCACCTTCGTCAATCATTTCCTGGACAGCTTTGGTGGCTTCAGCTGGGTCATTGCGAATATCAACAACCTTCAAATCCAGCGGCCTCCCAAGGACGCCGCCTGTTTCGTTGATTTCGTCAACTGCGAGCTGAGCGCCTTCCAACATTGGTTGGTCGTAATAGGCATAAGTGCTAGATAAGTCAGCAGCGAATCCAATAATGATTGGATCCCCGCTGGCAGCGGTGCTGTCACCGTCTGCGGTTGCACCGGTGTCTGTCGAGTCACCTGAGCTACACGCTGTGAGCACCAGTGGGATCGTGCATACGAGGGCGAGTATCGCCTTGGAAATTTTCATTGGGCCTCCTGAATTGATTGTTCTAAGTAAACATCTATTCCACTTGCGTGTCAATCGCTTTATAAGTAATATTTGATACATGTCGCTAACGGTCGCAGAGCTGATCCGCGACGCATTTCCGTCGCTTCCCAAAGCGGAGCGCCGTGTCGCCCACGAGATTCTTTCGACTTACCCAATTGCCGGACTCGAAACCGTGGCTCGGCTGGCACAGCGGGCTGGCGTCAGTGGTCCTACGATTTTGCGATTCACGACGCGATTAGGTTTTGATAGTTATCCATCTTTTCAAGACAGCCTGCTGTCAGAGCTTGATGAGCGGAACACGTCACCACTCCTACAGTTTGAACAGAAAGTGCATCCCGGGACAGACATTATTCAGCGTTCACGTCAGGTTCTGTGTGAAAGCCTAAGCCGGTCACTTGAGTTAATGGAGCAGACGGCCTTTACCGCGGCTGTTGATCGCATTGCTACGACTTCTGGGCGGGTAATCACGGCCGGGGGCCGTTTCAGTGAACTCAGCATGCAAATGCTAGCGCGACATCTCGAGATTCTACGGCCAGGTGTTCGGCATTTGTCTCGCGGCGAGTGGATTCCGTTTGCACTTGATGCGCGGCGTAGTGACACAATTGTTATTGCAGATCACCGGCGGTATCAACGATCAACAATTGAATTCGGTCGAGAGTTACGCCGACGTGGGACTCATTTGATTCTGCTTACTGATCCATGGATGAGCCCACTTGCCTTGGATGCGGACTCGGTGCTGAGCGCTGCGGTTGACGGACCGAGTCCGTTTGATTCGCAAGTTGCGACCGTGGGCATAATTGAAACGCTCATATCTGGAGTGGTTGACCATATTGGCGATAAGGCCAGACGACGCATCACCGACTACGACAATTTGTGGGACGCGCAAGGGTTTCACTACACCGAAGAAAAGTCCGATTACGAGGTTGGAAACAAATGAGCTTATTAAATTTTTCCCATGATGTTCCATTAGTTGATCATCACTGTCACGGGATCGTTCGTGATGTCCTTTCTCGCCCTGAGTTTGAATAGCCTTCAAGAGGGGTAAAACTTCATTTCGTAAACGAATAGGATGACTTTGGTAGATGGNNTATTGGGCAGAACCGGCAGATATGACCATCTTTGACTCGCCTTTCGGAGTGACAGTGCGAGCAGAGTGTTCTTCGTTACTGGATTTACCCCGCCACAGCAGCGCCGAAGACTATTGGGCGAGAAGATTCGAACTCGGTCAGCAGGAGGTGGCCAGCCGTCTTATGCGCAGTACTGGGATTGAAACCCTCATTATTGATACAGGTTTTCGTAGCACATCAATACTTGATCTGCCCGAGATGTCAGCTCTGACGGGAGCAGATTCTTTTGAAGTAGTTCGGCTGGAGAGCGTTGCTGAATCGCTGGTAGGCAAGACCAACGCTGACTCATTCGAGGAGGATTATCGCGCGGAATTATCTCGACTGGCTACTGATGCAGTTGGGTTTAAGTCCATCATTGCCTATCGCTACGGTCTGGATTTCGATCCGATTAAGCCAACTGCAGCTGAGGTACGTGAATCAGCATCTGAATGGCTTGCGTCACAAGATCTAGCCAAACCACGGCTTGATCATCCGGTGCTACTTCGGTTTGTCCTTTGGGAGGCAGTCCTCCACCGTAAACCAATTCAGTTTCATGTGGGTTATGGTGATTCAGATATTGTCTTGCATCGATGTGATCCGACCCGGATGACTGGATTCGTTAAGGCAACAGTTGACTCCGGGATTGAGATCATGCTTTTGCACTGCTACCCGTTTATTCGTGAAGCTGGGTTTCTTGCTCAAGTTTACCCCCATGTTTGGCTGGATACTGGTGCAGCGGTTAATTACACCGGACCGTCGTCACAGGAATTGATACGGCAGTCACTGGAACTGGCGCCCTTTGGCAAGGTGTTGTTCTCATCGGACGCTTTCGGTCTGCCGGAGCTCTACTATTGCGGGACACTTTTGTGGCGCCGTGGGGTAGGTGAAATTTTGGATGAGTGGGTTAAACGGGACCGGATGGGAATAGACGACGCCCAGCGTTATCTATCGTGGTTTGCTCATGAAAATGCTCAGCGCGCATATAGATTGGCTTCCTACCGATGAACCATTTAGCACCAGAAGAAATCTACCCGTGTCCGCTAACGTGGAGGCAGGAGCACATCGCTGATCTCTGGAACGCGCTGGAGGCAGAACTGCCCGCAGCCTTCGAACTTAGACACCGGGTGCATCAAGATCCGAGGCTTTCCGGATCGGAGCAGGCTACAGCTGAGTTGGTCATACAATCAATGGGATTAGCCGGGATCCCTGATGTAAAGGGGGGGCGAATATTCCGCATTGGATCCGAAAAGGGTCCGGCAATTGCTCTCCGGGCTGAACTGGACGCTTTACCGATTGTGGAAAAATCAGATGTCGCTTGGACCAGTACTAACGGTGCCATGCATGCGTGCGGACACGATATTCACCTCGCAGCGTTGTCGGCGGTTACTCGCACCATCCAAGGTGTCGGTCCGATCCTTCCGCTTGTGGGCCTTCTGCAGCCCCGAGAGGAAGCATCGCCTTCAGGTGCGTTGGATCTATTAGCTGAGTCAACTTTTCAAGATTCAAATATTCGCGCAGTCTTCG
>DEZY01000166.1:0-1082 GCA_002365735.1 Actinobacteria bacterium UBA3120 | reverse complement strand
CCAGCCCCGCATCCCTTATGGCACCTTCTCTGCTGTCCCTGGGGTCGTAAACTCCTCAGCTGACGACTTTGTGATTGTGTTCTCAGCAGCTGGTGGACACGCTGGATATCCCCATGCGACAGGAGATCCAATAGTAGCGGCGGCAGCAACGGTCGTAGCTTTGCAAGTAGTCGTTGCTCGAGGAATCGATCCCACTCATGCAACCGTGATTACAGTGGGAGCGATTAATGGGGGTACTGCGCCGAATGTCATTCCGTCTAGTGCCCAAATATTGGGAACGGTTCGGGCGTCGACTGAAAGTGATCGATTGCTATTGCATGCCCGACTGAGGGAAGCAGCGGAGTCAACCGCTTCCCTTTATGGTTGCTCGGCAGATGTTCAACTAATTGTTGGTGAGCCGGCGCTAATCAATGACGAGTCACTTACACCCGTGACTGCTAAATGGATCAGAGAGTCGGCGCTGCTAGAGGAATCTGAGCCTTTGCGCTCATGTGGGGCAGATGATTTCGCATACTACGGAGCGGCTTGCCCATCCGTAATGACATTTGTCGGCATGGGGACAGGCTCCGGACCCAGCCTGCACCATGAGTCTTTTGTCCCACCAGATGATTCGGTCTCTTTGGTAGCGAAAGTCCTGTTGGCCGGTTATCTGGCTGGTTGCGAAGCGGTCTTGGGTCCTCTGGAAGGAAGCTATGAAAGTTAACAGGAAGATGGGAACACATAGTCACCGTCATCGTTCACTTTGGCTCAAGCAAGCACTGGTTGGCGAAGAAGATCAGCCAGCATTGCAGGAGCATCGAGACGCTGACATTGTGATCGTTGGGGGTGGTTTCGTGGGATTGTGGGCTGCGCTACGGCTTCGAGAACGGGAGCCGGGGTTGCGGATCGTGATTCTGGAGGCAGACATTTGTGGGGGTGGAGCCTCAGGTCGCAATGGGGGAATGGTCCTGAGCTGGTGGCCGAAAGCAAGCACGCTGAAGGCCTTGTGCGGGCAAGAAGAAGCTCTCTTCCTCATTAATGCCAGCACCGATGCAATCGATGAAATAGGTACATTCTGTTCAGAGCATGCGCCAAATGCTCAA
>DEZY01000167.1:7900-8504 GCA_002365735.1 Actinobacteria bacterium UBA3120 | reverse complement strand
AGGTAGCGGTGAGTTACCGGTGATGTCCGCCATGCTGGGCAACTGTTCGCCAAATTGCTTTGCCTCCGCGTGAGCTCGGCTATCGCACCAAAGGATTGCCGGGCGTACCGGCTGATCCTCTGAGTCCAAGAGCACCGTCGTGTGCATTTGCCCGGTGAAGCCAACGTTTACTTCACAGTCATCACCGAGCCCAGCCTCACCCCACACATCTGCGACAACTTCTTGGGCCGCGATCCACCAAGTTTGGGGGTCCTGCTCAGCCCACCCAGCGTGAAGAGATGAAATCGAGTAGGAAGCAGAGGACGCCGACCAGGTCTGCCCGGTGTCGTCAGTGAGTTCCACTTTGACGGAGCCGGTCCCGATATCAATACCCATCAACGCTGCCATGCTGTCCCTTTCTATGTGTTCGAACAAAACGCGCTTCGATATGCGAATCGTTAGCCGTGATTGCCCGAATCGAAAAATTTCCTCACAAATTGTTCGTGAATTAGCCACCCATGCGGGATCGAAATCGTGGGCCGAATATTCCCACCCACTCAATCCTGATTGGCAACCGTCTGATGTACGGCCTCGACAACTCGTTGGACAGTCATGCCGCACTCGC
>DEZY01000167.1:5700-7734 GCA_002365735.1 Actinobacteria bacterium UBA3120 | reverse complement strand
TCCGACAATAACGCCTTTGTTGCCCGCGATATCGTGCCAGCCGAAAGAAGCTGCGGCTTCGACGATCGATCGTGCTTGGATCGAGGGAGGCAATACTGAATTGCGGTAGTTTTCATCCTGGGCGGCGAACAATTCCCGAGACGGCATGCTGACAACTCGCACCGCCATTCCTTCAGCGCGGACCACGGCTGCGGCTTTAAGCGCGAGTTCGACCTCGCTACCGGTACCAACGATCATTACCTCAGCGTCTGGGTCATCGCTGAGCACGTATGCACCGCGACGTACGCCTTCGTATACACGGTCGAGGGGCAGATCCAGCGTGGTCAGTGGCTGGCGACACAGCACGAGCCCTGTGGGCCCGGACTGCTCGAGTGCGACAAGCCATGCGGCGGCCGTCTCATTCGCGTCGGCCGGTCTGATGATCGTTAGACCCGGCATCGCCCGCAGGCTCGCCAGGTGCTCGATCGGCTGGTGGGTGGGACCGTCCGGGCCCAGGGAGACCGAGTCGTGTGTCCAGAGAAACAGCGCGGGCAAGCCCATCAGGGCCGCGAGTCGGATCGCGGGTCGCTCAAAGTCAGAGAACACCAAGAAGGTGCCGCCGAAGGGTCGTTCTCCGCCAGCCAACAACATACCGTTCATTGCTGCGCCCATAGCGTGTTCACGGACCCCCCAGTGAATATTGCGGCCTAACCTGCCATTTTCTCCGGGTAGGAAACTGTGGGAGGATTTGATTTCTGTCCGGTTAGGCTCTGCGAGGTCGGCAGATCCTCCGATGAACTCGGGAAGATATTCGGCCAGGACTTGGATCACTTTGCCGGAGGCATCGCGAGTGGCGAGCGTGGACCCGACTTCGAATCTGGGTAGCGCCTCGGCGAGACCGGCCGGCAATTCGCGTGAGATGGCAATGCGCCACTGCTCCGCTAAGACCGGATATTCGGTGCTCCAGTTTCCCCACAATTGGTCCCAGTCCTGGTGCAGCTCTTGACCGCGGGTAACCGCCCGCCGTGTGTGTGTCAGTACTTCCTCGTCAATTTCGAAGGGGGCTGAACGGGGGTAAATACTTTTGCGAACTCGCTCCACTTCATCCTCGCCCAGTGGAGCGCCGTGGGAAGCTGCCGTCCCTCGCGCATTGGGGGCGGGCCAGGCTATCTCGGATTTTAATATCACCAAGTGCGGTCGACTGTCTTCGATTTTTTCGGAAAGAACGGCGTCGAGTGCGGGTACATCGATATCGCCGTCGACCCCTCGAGCGACCTGAGACACTCGCCACCCTTGGGCCGTGAATCTTGCTGGCACATCTTCACACCAGGCCAGCGAGGTAGGTCCCTCGATCTGGACGTCGTTGTCGTCATAAATCACTGTCAGGTTGGCGAGTTGATGCCTTCCGGCGAGTGAACTCGCTTCGTAGGAGAGACCTTCCTGTAGGTCGCCGTCAGACGCGAGCACCCACACATGACGGTCAAATGGTGACTCACCCAAATTTGCTTCTGAGTCATACATGGCCCGCTGGCGCATAAATGCCATTGAAATCCCCACAGCCATGGCCAAGCCGTGGCTGAGCGGGCCAGTGCTCACATCTACGCCAGGGGTGATTTCCCTCTCGGGATGCCCCGGAGTGCGCGAGTGCAGGCTCCGGAAACCTTTGAGATCTTCCAACGTCAGGTCGTGGCCGGTGAGGTAGAGCTGGGCATAAAGCAGCATGCTCGCGTGACCGCAGGAGAGTACGAACCGATCCCTTCCGATCCAATTGGGGTCGTTCGGGTCGTGGCGAATGTGCTTGTGAAACAGGAGATCGGCTACTGGCGCCAGGGAGAGAGCGGAACCGGGGTGGCCTGACTTGGCAACTTCGATTGCGTCAAGGGCCAGCATGCGTGCAACCGCAATGGCGCGAGAGTCGAGTTCGGCAACATTTCTGGTCATATGGCACTCCTGTATTCATTATGTTGTTATGATGAATAAAACCATAACGCCAAAGTAGCGAAATAGCAAAGGGTGGTTCGCAAGACGGGCCTGCTCACTCGCGATAATTTCAGA
>DEZY01000167.1:3422-5461 GCA_002365735.1 Actinobacteria bacterium UBA3120 | reverse complement strand
AACAGTTCGAGACCATCTGGGCCAGCGGATTACCCTGATGTCACCGGGCACCCAACTCCCCACCGAATCAGTGTTGTGTCAGGAATACGACGTCAGCCGAATCACCGTTCGCCGGGCCGTTGAGGATCTTATTCGGGCGGGCCGTTTGGTTCGCGAGCAAGGGCGAGGAACATTCGTAACTGAGCCGAGTCGTCTCCAACACGTCCGAGAAACCTTCGATGATCGGGTAACTGGATTTTACCGTCAGCAGACCTTGCTGGGCCGTGAAGTGCCGACCACCGTCATTAAAAAAGGTCTCACCCGCAGCCCACAAGCCGCATCTTTTTTGGAAGCAAACCCCGCGGACGAACTCATTGAGCTAGAGCGACTCCGCTACGTTGATGGCGTGCTGCACCAGCATGTCCTCACTTACTTGGTGGCTGCTCGGTATCCAGCTTTGCTCGAACTCGATCTCACTCAAGGATCGTTGTATGACTTTCTCGAGAAAACTTACGGGATAAATCTGATCCGAAACGATCTAATCGTTCGACTCGGTCGAGTAACAGCACATGTAGCGCAGGCGCTAGGTGCCACGCCTGACGCGTGCGTCTTGACAATCGAATCCGTGGTCTTTTCCAATGACGGGAAACCCGTGGCATTCGGTATCACACACCACACCCCAGACAAAAGCGAAATCTCGTTTAGCCTGCGAAACCAGCCCTCCGAGTCTCATGAGCGGATGCGGGGGCTCGAAGGGGAGTGAAGATTTTGCGCCAACGTCGTGTTTCTGCATTATTGGCTTTCCATCGATTTAACAATTGTAGGCGCATGGGATGCTGCAACATTCGTGAAAGCTTTGATCCCTAGAGGAGTAATTTCTGGTCTTCACTCCTGATTCACGACCGGCTAGTTACATGTGCATAAGAGTGCAGGCCCACGCCAGCCCAGGAATCTGGCAAGAAGCGGCAAATCCCCATGAATGAGCGTTGAATAGCTAGTTCGCGAAACGGAATTTTGAGCAGGGCGAAAACATTTCTGATGAGGCAACATGGTGCCCGGGATGGAAGTGAGTACGGTCTGATTTTGGTCAAATGATTGAAAATTTTGAGTCGAAAGCATCCTCATAAAACATTTTCACCGTTTGGAGTGAAAGTTCTGTGAGGTCTTTTTCAAGACCTGGGATTTTGTTCCAAAGTTCCGTTGTCATAGTGATGATGTCACAACCAAGATTTTCCGCTTGAACCAGATTTAAGAGTTCACGGGGACTTGCCCAAAGGAGTTGTGCATCGGCGTTGGTTTTTGTGATCTGTTTTGCCGCAGCCATTAATGGAATCGGGTCAACCCCAGTATCCGCAACTCGGCCGGCGAAAACCGAGACAACATTGGGCACTCCCGGAGTCATAGCTGCAATGACCGTGCGAACTTGATCCACCGTCATGATTGCGGTCACGTTCAATTTGATTCCCTCGGCACTCAACTGTCTCATGATTTCGCCCGTGGATAACCCTTCGGTGTTGGTTACTGGAATTTTTACAAAAATATTGTCGCCCCAACTGGCAATTACTCGTGCTTGGTCAGCCATCTCTGAGGTGTCATCGCTGAAAACTTCAAAAGAAATTGGTTTTGGATAGACGATGTCAGCTGCTTGCCGACAAAATCCGACGTAATCTTCGACGCCGGCTTTTCTCATAAGTGTCGGGTTAGTTGTAAAACCGGCAACCAGGGGGTTTTGAACGAATTTCTTGATGACCTCTAGGTCTGCGCCATCGGCAAACATCTTGATCCTGAAAGCCACGAAAACCTCATTTCTTATTTAAGTCCGAGAAGCAAGCGGTATTGCCTGAAAGACTCCGGCCAACGCAAATGAGGCTACCGGGTGGGGCGCCCCACACCCCGCATTTATTCGTGCACGTGTCGCCTTTTTCGGAGCCCCCTGAAAAAACAATAATTGTACTACCCAAGGTTCTAGTTCCACCTGACACGTGTTCTAGTTGTCCGTCGGTGAGTTGCGCTTCATCAGTTGGGGATGTGTCTTTCGGGTCGATGCTGGCCCTAAGTAG
>DEZY01000167.1:937-3335 GCA_002365735.1 Actinobacteria bacterium UBA3120 | reverse complement strand
GACCTTTCCTAAGGTGCCGCCGCTCCCAGGCTGTCACCTGGCCATGCCCCAAGTAGCGACCAGATGTGGGGCAAATGTCGTATTTGCAGGTTTACTGTGGCCGGTACGAGGTCAGGATCAGGGCAACACGCGCCTGGTCGTGGCGCGGTGGAGTTTGGCCGGACGGGGATGCGTGTGTGACACTAATGAGACATTACTTCTGGGACTTGTGTGACCAGAGTGAAATTTGACCACAATATTGAAGGGTTTGTGCGGTTGTTTTATCGAAAGCGTGGCAAAAGGGCACCCCACGGCGGCCTAATTGTGACCACCGTGCTCACGGTCAGCCTGATCCTGCCAGTTTTCGGTTCCAGCCAAGAAGTATCGCCAACTCACCCAAACACCCAAGTTCTGGTGGGCGAAGGCTCAGAGACAGTCGCAGCGCCGCCCCTGGTCGAGCAGCAGATCGACCTCGTGGGGGTGGATCAATCGATTGTGGCGCAATCACAATCAGCTGTCTTGGCTTCCTTTGAACAGGATCTGGATCATGTGCACGAGGGGCGATCCCACGACGTGGAATTTCTTCCCCTGGCTCCCAGTGCGGCGCAGCCGCACACTGAGCAGGTTGATCAACTCACCAACCTCGAGCCCGTACTTGCTACCCGCAGTGCAGACACAAAGCCCTTCACCCTGGTGGGGATCACATCTGCCGAACCATTTGCAGAGGGCGCCCGCGTTTTGGTCCGAGTGGAGGAAGAGTCTGGCTGGACTTCGTGGACGCCACTTCAGATTTCAATAGATCAGCCCGACGCCGAAGAAGCCCGCAATATTCTCTACGGCACCGAGCCGCTGCTGACCAATTCGGCCACGAGTGTGGAAGTCCGCATTGATACACCCGATGGAGTCGCAGTGACTCAACCATCAATGGTTCTGCTTGATTCGCCAACGATCAAATCTGATGCGTCAATTCCTGATCCTGATCCTGCTGTGGACGGATCAGATTCTGGGCCAATCAGCACGGTCGCCGCAAGTACGATTAGCGCGCCCATGCCGGCAATCATCACTCGCGCAGAGTGGGGAGCAGACGAAAGCTTGCGTCGCAGCGGCCCAAAGTTTGCCCCCACCATCAAGGCAGCATTCATTCACCACACAGCGAGCAAGAGCAATTATTCACCAGAGCAAGCACCCGCCCAAATGCGTAATCTTTATACATATTTTACAAAAGGTCTGCGGTATTCCGACATGGCTTACAACTTCATTGTCGATCGGTTCGGTCGACTTTATGAAGGACGCGGTGGCGGCATGGATCAGGCGGTGGTCGGCGGACACACATCTGGATTTAATGACCAAACTTTTGCGGTTTCGGCCTTGGGAAACTTTCAGAATTTTAAGCCCAATGATCCAGAAATGGCCGCCATGGTCGACTCGGTTTCCTCGTTGCTTGCTTGGAAATTGTCCATGAACCACCGCGATCCCAATGGTCAAATATCGCTCGTGTCTGATTCGAGTGCCGGAACGTCACAGTACGAACCCGGGCAAACGGCTACCGCGTTAGTTGTGGGTGGCCACGGTGACATTGGGTCAACGTCATGTCCTGGCAAACACTTAGAGGCGCAACTGCCGGCAATCCGAGCCGCAACCGGAGCGAAAATGGGTGCCAGCATGATTAACCCAACTGCTATTCCCGCTAATTGGGGCGAAGCACTGCCGGTGCGCATCACTGCGGCAACGAATGCGCCACTGGCATGGAATCTGTCTATTCGATCTCAATGTGGTGACGTAGTTCGTAGTCTCGCTGGTGGCCAAGGCGAACCTGGACAACTCGGTATCGATTGGGATAAAAACAACGATGCCGGCGCACCCGTCCCGCCGGGCACGTACACGGTAACCATGAATTCAACGGGCAATGGAGAAACGTTGTATCCGTGGATTGGACAAGCCCGGGTCTTAGCAACGGAAGAGTCGCCGGCGGACCCTTGTGCTCCACCAGAAAGTTTCAGCCTGACCGGTTCTGGATACGGTCACGGCGTTGGCATGTCCCAGTGGGGGGCGCGTGCAATGGCGAATGCCGGCATGGATGCCACATCAATTGTCAGCTACTACTACCCAGGCACGCAAGTAATTCCGGTACAAGACGATATGGAAATCTCGGTTAACGTTGAATACAAAAAAGTGCGTGTTGACATGCAAAGTGAGGCACTTGATGCCAGCGGAGGGGCACTGGAAGTTTCCGTTGGCGGAGTAGTTATCCAAGGAAGTCCCGCAGATGTATTCCAATTTCGGAGTTCAGGTGGGCAAGTCGAAGTCGTCAAAATCACCGGTGGCGTGAGCACGGTCGTTGGCGTGGGCCCGTCAGCAACGGCAAGGCCTGTGGGAGCAACGCTCGTTCATGTCACCAATAAGGCCAGAGGTCTCTCTG
>DEZY01000167.1:0-689 GCA_002365735.1 Actinobacteria bacterium UBA3120 | reverse complement strand
CAGCGGCAAGGTGAAACTCAATGCGGTTAATCGGTTGCGACTGCACGACGAATACCTCTACGGCGTTGCCGAAGTATCCAATTCGTGGCCCGACGCGGCATTGCAAGCCCAAGTGTTAGCGGCACGAACATATGCACTGTCCAAAATTGATGCCGGACTTCGGAAAAGTTGTAACTGCCACCTCGATGATGGTTATGGACCTTTCTCTGATCAAGCATTCGCCGGTTGGTCAAAGCAAGCCAGCGCCCAAGGGGAGCGTTGGGTTAACGCGGTGAATGCCACAACCACCGCACCCAACGTTGGCCTCGCGATTCTCAAAGACGGCAAAGCAATCAAAGCCTTTTACTCCTCATCTAACGGAGGAGCCTCACAAGCGGTTGCGGATGCGTGGGGTGGCGCGGGGCTTCCCTATGCCGTCTCCGTTCCAGATCCATATTCAGTTGACCCCTCGAACCCGGATGCATCTTGGACAAAAGTGATCACTCAAGCAGAAGCCGCACAAGCTTTTGGGGTAGCTGGCGTCTGGCAATTAGCAGTGACTGAGCGGTTTGCGTCCGGTGCTGTGAAAACTCTTGCGGCGACCTTGGCCGACGGCAGCATAGTTACCAAAACGGGGAATGAAATGCGTAGCTCGCTCGGACTCAAATCAAACTATGTCACCGCAATTGATGGAGGCGCTGGAGTTCCGG
>DEZY01000185.1:3836-4011 GCA_002365735.1 Actinobacteria bacterium UBA3120 | reverse complement strand
GGATGTAACTCAGTGGATCGTGAGCTGAGGTTTGGTCGGTGACAATGTCAATGGGAACGCCGCGGCGGAGCAGTTCTGGGAACAGCGTGGCCGCGTTACCAACCAGACCAACGGAGAGTGCTTTGCGGTTTTTCTTTGCATCCAGTGCAAGTTTTAATGCGTGCTCTATGTCGTC
>DEZY01000185.1:0-3653 GCA_002365735.1 Actinobacteria bacterium UBA3120 | reverse complement strand
GCAACGATGTCTAGGTACCGGTCAACAACGCGACGGTGCAAACGGCTGGGGTCAATATCGACTACAAGGCAGACGCCTTCATTCATGGTGACCGCAAGGGGCTGCGCGCCGCCCATGCCACCGCACCCAGCGGTGAGAGTCAAAGTACCAGCAAGAGTCCCTCCAAATTTCTTTTGAGCAACAGCGGCGAAAGTTTCGTAGGTGCCTTGCAGGATCCCTTGGGTGCCAATGTAAATCCAAGACCCGGCTGTCATCTGGCCGTACATGGTCAACCCCATGTGTTCCAACCGACGAAACTCGGGCCAGTTCGCCCAGTCACCCACCAGGTTGGAGTTTGCGATCAAAACGCGGGGCGCCCACTCGTGGGTCTGCATGACTCCCACCGGGCGACCCGATTGCACCAACATGGTTTCGTCATTTTTTAACGTCTGCAGGGTGCCGATCATGGCGTCGTAGCTGCGCCAATCGCGGGCCGCTTTACCGGTTCCCCCGTACACAACCAACTTCTCCGGGTATTCGGCTACGGCCGGGTCTAGGTTGTTTTGCAGCATGCGCATGGCTGCTTCTTGTCCCCAGCCAGGGGCGGTGCGGGTGGTACCGCGGACCGCGTGGATCTCGCGGGTGGGGTCGTAGGTCGGGGTGATCAGATTTTCGGTGGTCATGGCCAAAGTGTGCTCTGATTACGACAAATAGAAAGCGCCAATGGACATTCTTAGTCTCACATGCGAGACTCCAATCATGACCCAGGTTCCCGCCGCGAATCGAACTCTTGGGGTGCTGCTCATCTTGGCTCGAAGCGCCGGACCCATTCCAGCAGCGACCATTGCTCGCGAGTTGGAAATCCCGAAATCTTCGCTCTATCACCTACTTGCCGCAATGCAGTCAAAGGGATTTGTCACCCCGATCTCGCAGGGGCAGAGAGAGAATTCACTATGGGGCCTCGGGGTGAGCGCGTTTGAAGTGGGTTCGGCCTATGTTCGACATGAACCACTTGAATCACGCGCCCGCCCGATCCTGGTCGCTTTGATCAACCAGGTGGCAACTATCGCGCCGCTGGCAGCCCACCTAGGAATCTTGCGAGGGAGTGACACCTACTACTTACTAAAGGAAAGCACCGGCAGGCCGATCACGGTGGTTTCGGAAATTGGGGTGCGACTTCCCGCCTCACTCACTTCATCGGGGCGCGCAATGCTGTCCCACCTTTCGGCAGCCCAAATTCGAGCACTTTTTCCCAATTCACATGCATTTGTCGACCGGACGGGGAAAGGACCGAAAAATTTGGCGCGGCTCAAGGAAATCCTTGCCAAGGAACGCGCCCAGGGTTATGCGAGCGAGTCGGGTTCGGTCACCCTTGAGCACTCATCGGTGGCTGTGGCCGTGTTCGACCACCTTGGCGAGCCAGTTGCCGCGATCAACATTGTCTATCGGGATAGCACCATTAATCGCTCCGATCAACAGGTACTACTGGCCGCTGTGAAAGACTCAGCCCGCGAACTCACCCGACGTCTCGGTGGACGTTTACCCAGTGGCATTAAGGACTGATCATGAATACGGACCCGAATTGGCCGCGTGCATCAGAGTTACTGACCGGCAACCCCAATTCTGAGGTTACGTTGATCGGAATCGGGGCCCACCAGACTTCGATTAGTCCAACTCGCGCCGACACCACACCACCCGCCGTGCGTGAGGCGCTCCTTCGCTTTTCAACCTATTGCGCATCCCATGATCAAGATCTGCGAGAACTGAACATATTTGACGCAGGTAATGTCAAAAGCCCAGACCATGCGGCCGGTGAACAACGCGTGCACGAGCAACTGCAGGGACTCAAAGACAAGTTCTTAATCGCTATCGGGGGAGATAATTCGATTACCTACTCGGTTGCAACTGGACTTTGGGGCAGTCAAATACGTAATGCGGGACTAATAACTTTTGATGCCCACCACGATTTGCGCGATGGAGAAACAAATGGATCGCCGGTTCAACGCCTGGTTAACGCTGGCTTGTGCGGCACCCGCATTGTCCAAATCGGAATTGCTGACTTTTCTAACTCACCCCAATACGCCCAGCGGGCAAAGGAACACGGGATCACCGTTATCCCACGCAGTGAGCTCCGAAATCGCAGCTCAGAAAGCGTAATTGCGCAAGCACTTGAAATAGCGGGTTCAGCCGATGGACCAATCCACGTAGACTTTGACCTCGACGTGTGTGATCGCTCCGTTGTTCCGGGCTGTCCGGCAGCGGCCCCTGGTGGAATCAGTGCTGATGAATTTCGAGACTTTGCCTACCTGTTGGGGAAAAGCCCACAGGTCACTTCGGTTGACTTCACCGAGGTTGATGCCGAAGCTGACTCCGTTGACGGTCGAACGGTGCGATTAGTTGCGGTCGCAATTCTAGAGTTACTCTGCGGTTTCCAAAGCCGTGAATCTAGTTAATCGGGCCGACCGGCAGGCGAGTTTCCACAACAGCACCGTCTATTAATTCGATCCGGTAGGCAGCCGGACCGTCCTGGTCAAAAGCGTCAAGATCAGTAACCACTTCAACGGGTGTTGTGTCCTGGTACAAAATTCCAGTTCGGTCGTCGGTTGCGTAAGTCGTGGGCAGTTCACCACTGGCTACCAAATCGTGGACAAGTGGTCGACGTTGTTTTTCCGAGTCGTAATGCACGCCATTGCCATACGGCAAAAGACCAAGGCCACCGAACGCCGGTTGTAAAGCTTTGCCATAAGAGTCTGTTGGGCCACCCACGTGCCAGCAAATCGAACCTGCGCTCACTCCAGCAAGTACAGTTCCACCCTCCCAAGCCTGTCGCATTAAGGAATCAAGGTTGTGGGCCTTCCAGATCGCCAGCAGGTTCACCACGCTTCCCCCACCCACCCAGATCACATCACTTTTGCTGATGATCTCTTCGGGAACGTGGTTTGGCATGGGAAACAGCGCAAGGTGGTCAACAACACAGTTGAGTTCACCCAACGCGCTATACATGAGGGAGAGATACCCGGGGTCATCACCGGATGCGGTCATGACCAACGTGATGCGAGGCCGCTCCACGCCGGTCAGTTCGAGTGCCCGCTTGATCAAGCCGCCGGGTCGAGCGCCACCTGAATTAACGCGTGGGAGGAAACCGCCACTGGTAGCCAAAATCTGTCGAGTCACTGTGATGCCTATTTGCTTTTCGGGGTGGTCACAATAATTGTGGTCAGCATGTCCACCGCTGCGGGAACGTAAGTGCGATCCATGCGCCCTTCAATAACCAGTGCGGCAATCCCGTGCACTGAAGCCATAAGCACAGTCTCTAAAAGATGCGAATCTTCTTGTGCAAATCCGTATTCAGCCTGAAGTTGACTCAGGGTTGAGACAAGCGAACCCTCAATGTATTCAGGGCGAGGCGGTGCAACTCGCCCGTTGAACATCACTTGGAAGAGGTGTGGGTGATCAACTGCGAAAGAGATGTATGCATTGGCCGAGTGACGCATGAGTTCCAGTGGACCGCCCAGATGTGAGTCGACCGAAACATGGCAGAGGATGAATTGGTCGAGTTGAGCAAATCCGCGCGCACTGACGGCCTCCATCAGTGCATCTTTGTCAGCGAAATGATGGTAGGCAGCGCTGGGGCTCACTCCGACCGCCGCAGCAACTGCCCGAAGGGATACGTG
>DEZY01000134.1 GCA_002365735.1 Actinobacteria bacterium UBA3120 | reverse complement strand
CCAAGATGCCAGCGTCTCCGCCCTAGTCACCCATGTGAAACAAATGAACACCAAGATCCGCATGTTGGTGTTTCTCCCCGCGGCACCTACCGATGGCGGAATCGACACCGCGTCCATCACCGCAATTCTTGAGGCGGTCAACGTCAAAGTGGGCGGCTTGCTGCGCATGGTGCGCGCACTGGACCCGCTGTTCACAGAAGGAAGTGCGATAGTTGTGATCGGTGGAAATCTCGCCTACGATCCCATCCCCCACGCGGCAACCAGTGGAATTGCTAATGCGGCCCTCGCTAACGCGGTTCGACAACTGCAGTTTCCATTGGGAGAGAAGGGGGTCAGAATTCATGTTATCGCCCCCGGACCGGTCGACACGCAACGTTGGTGGCAATTGGCTCAATCCGAGGCGGATAAACGCGGCACCAGTACCGATGCGATTCTCGCTGGAGCAACGGCTAGCAGTTCTCTGAACCGATTAACAACCACCGAGGAAGTTGCGTGGGCCGTTGCCACACTCGCGGATCCACACGCCGCAGCCCTCACTGGTAGCACCTGGTTGCTCGACACCGGGCGCAGGACAGCAAGCCCATAACACCCATAACACCCATAACAACACATTCACACCACAGAAGGAGTGCGATATGGAATTTTTAGTAAACATTGAAATTAATTGGCCACCCGACGGTGACCCAAAACTTAAAGAGGAGCTCTTTGCGGCCGAACTCGTCCGTGGCCAGGAGCTCTCTCGCGAAGGTAAGCAGCGACGCTTGTGGCGAGTCCCCGGTCGCTGGGCAAATTGGGTTCTCTGGGACGTCAAGGACGCAACTGAACTACACGCCGGGATCTCTTCCCTCCCGCTCTACCCCTGGATGGACGTCACGGTTCATCCCCTTGCCGAGCACGTGAATGACCCAAGAGCCCTCGGCATCGTGATCCAAGGCGAAGAAGCATGAGTGCTGGGGAGAAATTGGTGGATCAATACTTGCAGTTGTGTGAGGACCGGCAGTTCGACGAGGCAAGCAAATTTCTTGACCCTGAAATTCTTATGGTCTTCCCGGGCAACAAGAAATTCACCTCGCTGCAAGAAATGGCTCAGGGCGCAAAAGGTCGCTACAACTGGGTCAAGAAAAGACGCACCGATTTCACAACCTGCGCCACAGGTGCAGACACAGTCGTCACTTCCCGCGGAACGCTATATGGAGAGAGGGCTGATGGCACTCCATTTGCCGATATTCGCTACATCGACCTCTTTGTCATTCGCGACAAGAAGATAGTTGAGCAACATGTATGGAACGACCTTGCAGAACTCGGTATTACCCAACCCAACTCGGAGGAATCATGAGCATTGACACGATCATCACCAACGTCCGCGTCGTGACATCAGACAATGTGGATCCGATTGACGCCGATATTGCGATCACTAATGGGGTAATTGTTGAAGTTGGGCCAGGGTTGGACACAGACCAGGCTGACAAAGTCGTTGATGGAAAAGGCCGGCTTGCCTTTCCGGGCGTTGTAGACGCCCACGAACATTGGGGTATCTACAACCCTCTCAATGAAGATGCGAGGTCAGAGAGCATGGCCTGTGCCCAAGGCGGCGTTACTTCAGCCATCACCTATATCCGCACCGGCCAGTACTACCTGAATAAGGGCGGCCGATACGAAGACTTCTTTCCTGATGTGCTCGCAGCCTGCAAAGACAATGCCTATGTCGACTACGCCTTTCATCTTGCGCCAATGANNTTACGAGGACTTCTTTCCCGAGGTACTCCAAGCTTGTGAAGGTAACGCCTACGTTGACTACGCATTTCACCTTGCACCCATGATGAAAGAGCATATTGACGAAATCCCCGAAATTATTCAAAGAGATGGAGTGGTCAGTTTCAAAATCTTCATGTTTTACGGAAGCCACGGCTTGCACGGCCGATCCGCTGACCAAAAC
Organism: Actinobacteria bacterium UBA3120; assembly: GCA_002365735.1. GTDB lineage: Bacteria > Actinomycetota > Actinomycetes > S36-B12 > S36-B12 > UBA4592. The sequence continues at coordinate 1,020 of DEZY01000134.1, read as the reverse complement.
TCTTTTCTCATGATCCCCGAGGGTGAGCGCTACGACCTCGCCCACTTCGAATTTGTGATGCGGGGAATTCAGGCAGCGCGGGAAAAATTTCCAGAGTTGGCAGATGACATCTCGCTGGGGTTGCACTGCGAGACAGCGGAGATTATGACGGCCTATACCAAGATGGTAGAAGAATCTGGCGAGTACAGCGGCCTCGAGGCATACCATCACTCGCGTCCCCCTCACTCCGAAGGTTTAGCAGTCAGCATTGCGTCCTATCTCGCCCACGAAACCGGATTGCCCAACATCAACTTGCTTCACCTGAGTGGCAAAAAAGCCATGGAAGCGGCAGTACGCATGAAGGTCGCATTCCCACATGTGAACTTCCGCCGCGAAGTTACGATCGGCCACCTGCTCGCTGACATCCACACCGCCAGCGGAATCGGTGGGAAGGTAAACCCTCCACTACGACCACGTGAGGACGTCGAAGCCCTGTGGGAATACCTGATCGCAGGTGAAATCGACTGGGTGGTCAGCGACCATGCCTGTTGCAAAGATGAGCAAAAATTTGGTGAGCCCCGCGACGACGTCTTCGTCGCTAAATCAGGTTTCGGCGGCGCCGAATACCTGCTTGCCGGCATGGTCACCGAGGGTCGCAAGCGTGGTGTGAGCTACCAGCGCATTTCTGAACTCACAGCATCCAACCCTGCAAGTCGATTTGGGCTTCATTCCAAGGGTGAAATCGCACCTGGCAAAGATGCGGACATCGCACTTCTTGAAGAAGGTGAGCCCTGGATTGTCCGCGCCGAAGATTCACTCAGCACTCAAGGGCACACGCCATTTGAAGGCTTTGAGCTCACAGCCAGAGTCACGGACACTTTCGTCCGCGGTAACCACGTCTTCACCGACGGCAATGTTCACGGCGACCCCAAAGGTGAGTACCTCTTCCGCCCCACTCACACGAAGTAGTCCCAACTCACGTAAATGAGACCATTACCCACCGGACATTCAGTTAGGTCACACAAGGGATTTGGATTGAAG
>DEZY01000106.1:1966-4167 GCA_002365735.1 Actinobacteria bacterium UBA3120 | reverse complement strand
GCATCTGCGCCTATGTCGATGCCGAACACGCAATGGACCCAATCTATGCCAAGGCAATTGGTGTCGACACCGACAATCTTTTGATCTCGCAGCCAGACACAGGCGAGCAAGCACTCGAAATCGTCGACATGTTGGTGCGCTCAGGTGCGCTCGATGTCATCGTCATCGACTCGGTCGCCGCGCTTACTCCACGAGCAGAAATCGAAGGCGAAATGGGCGACAGCCACATGGGTCTGCAAGCCCGACTTATGAGCCAAGCGATGCGAAAGCTCACAGCAAATCTGAACAAGTCGAACACAGTGGCGATTTTCATCAATCAGCTGCGCGAAAAAATCGGCGTCATGTTCGGTTCACCAGAAACAACACCTGGTGGTCGTGCACTCAAGTTTTATTCGTCTGTTCGTCTTGACATTCGTCGCATCGAAACAATTAAAGATGGCGTCGAAGTTGTTGGTTCACGCACCCGTGTAAAAGTCGTAAAAAACAAAGTGTCACCACCGTTTAAGCAAGCCGAATTCGACATCTTGTACGGGGAAGGGATTTCCCGCGAGGGTTCACTCATTGATATTGGCGTGGATCAGGGGATTGTTCGCAAGGCTGGCGCGTGGTACACCTATGAAGGCGATCAGTTAGGACAGGGGAAGGAAAATGCACGCACTTTCCTCAAAGACAATCTGGACTTAGCCAACGAGATTGAAAAACGAATCCACGAGCAACTTGGTATGGGCGCAAAGATTGACCAACCTGCGGAAGTGGCGCCAGCCAAGGCACCAAAGGCTACAAAAGATGCCGAGCCGCAGGGCGAAGACGAGTAGCAGCACCGCTTGATGAACTGGGAAGAAGCGAGTCGCGCCCCCTGCGGCGAGGAGTCAAAAATCATGTCGGTCGTGATGCGCCGACTGAATGCGACTGCACGCTCGAGGGGGGAGCTGCGCATCTACCTACTGGGTAAAGATTTCGAGCTGGACCAGATAGAAAGTGTGTTGGATCGCGTGGAGTCAATGGGTTACATCGACGACGCACAATACGCCCTCGACTGGGTGCGAAGCCGTCATCGTTCCCGGGGTTTGGCCCCGAGCGTTCTCACCCGCGAGTTGGTCAACAAAGGGATCGATCGTGAATTGATCGACGTTGCTTTGGAACAATTCAGTGAGCAGGACACCCAAGATCGGGCCTATCAATTAGCGGCCAAGAAATACCGTAGCCTGCACGAGCTTGACGGGAAAGTCGCGATCCGACGGATTGCGAGCCTATTGCAACGCAAGGGCTACGCTCCGGGCGTGTGCTGGCAAATAGCCATGGAAACGGTGGGCGCTGACCTGGAACCAGTGGGGGATTAGGGGGATAATACCCGAGATCTAAGCACTGTTCAGATCGTGGTAGAATTTAGAGAGCAATTTTTTTATCGGCCATTTAATGCGTGTCAGGAGTTTTCATGCCAGGTGTGTCCCATTGGGCTGTACGCAGGCCGGTCGCTGCGCTTATTTCCTACTTCGTGGTTGTGATTGCGATCATCGGCTTGGGCGTTGGTTTCGGTGGGAGTCTGAACGACTCGTTCGACCTGCCGGACACTGAGTCAACGACCGCTCAGCAATTGCTCGGTACGATCGGTAATGAGGGCATTAACGCAGAATCTAGTGGAGAGACCGCAAAAATTGTCTGGTCTCCCACCAGCGGAACTGCGGTTGATGCGCAGTCTAAGGCGATTATTACCCCGCTATTGACCGACATTGCCGCGCTCAGCTCAGTTGGCTGCATTACTAATCCATTTGACGTGAGCGCTCCGTTCGGCGGCAGCTGTCCAAGCGCCCCGGCCGGCGGAGACGATTCGAGTGCGCAACCCACCCCTGATCAACAGAAGGAACTGGCGCCAGCACTTGCGGCCGCGGCGGCAGCGAACTCGCCGGTCAGTGCGGATACTTCGGTTGCGACGGCCACCATTACTTTCAATGGCGGCTCTGGCGATGTTCCATCAGATCAGGCCGTGTCAATCTTGGATCAGGTCAAGAAGGCAAATACAGATGCAATGGCAATCGGGGCCAATGGGCAAATCCTGGAATACGCAGGGCAGGAGCCACCATCGAGTGAGGCAATCGGCATTCTGGTTGCCATCGTTATTTTGTTGATCGCTTTCGGATCCATTATTGCCGCTGGGATGCCAATTATCGTTGCGGTAATCGGGCTTGCAGCCGGACAGATGC
>DEZY01000106.1:0-1894 GCA_002365735.1 Actinobacteria bacterium UBA3120 | reverse complement strand
CGTGGCGTTGTTCATGGACGTTCCGAGTTTTACACCCATACTTGCGGCAATGATCGGGCTCGGCGTTGGAATCGACTACGCCCTTTTTGTTCTGAATCGATACCGTCAGTCGGTTTTGATTGGGGATCCACCCAAACAGGCCGCATTGGGCGCGGTGAACACGGCCGGGCGAGCGGTTCTGTTTGCGGGCACCACGGTAATAGTGGCGTTGCTCGGATTGTTTGTCTTGCGAATTGGTTTTTTCAACGGCCTTTCGCTCGCGGCGGCGGTCACGGTTTTGATGGTGATGCTTTCTGCGCTGTGGCTACTTCCGGCCACTCTTTCCCTACTCGGCACGAAAGCGCTCGGATTGCGTCTGCCGTGGGGAACTAAGCCCGGTGAAGGCAAGCCGGAGGGCCAGCGTTGGAATCAATACGGGCATTTAATCCAGCGTCGTCCGTGGCTATCTGCGGTGGTGTCCCTTGGCTTAGTCCTCGTGTTGGCCATCCCGGTCTTCTCACTGCGTCTTGGTTTTGCAGACGCCTCGGGAAGTGCACCCGGCACTCCCACCCGAATCGCCTACGACCTCACCGCTGAGGGCTTTGGCGCCGGGGTGAATGGACCATTCATTGTGGCCGTCCAATTGTCCACGGCCAATGATTTGGATGAGTACGGCGATGTTGTCACCGCACTTGAAAAGACTCCTGGTGTGGCCTCAACGAATCCCTCAACAGCCATGTTGCCTTTGCTCAAAGGACAATCTGGGAGTGCTCTGAGCCCCGATGGCTTGGTGGGGGCGGTGGTTGTGATCCCCGAAACTGGTCCACAGCAGGAGGCAACAGATCAGCTGCTGAGCCAGTTGCGAGACGTGACCGCACCGGATCTCAAGGCGTCAACGGGTGCCGTGATTTATGTGGGTGGCTCGGTAGCGGTGTCAGCGGACTTCACGGGAGTACTGGCCGATGCATTGCCACTCTTCCTGCTGATCGTCGTCTCGCTCGGGTTTATCGCACTGATGATTCTTTTCCGGTCGGTAGTGGTTCCGTTGACGGCCGCGATTACCAGTCTCCTGAGTTTTTCCGCTGCGCTAGGGATCAGCGTGGCCGTATTCCAATGGGGCTGGTTTAACGAGTTACTGGGAATATCGGGTACCGGGCCCATTGCCCCATTCCTTCCCATCATGGTCTTTGCCATTCTCTTTGGATTGTCCATGGACTACCAGGTATTTCTCGTGTCCCGCATGCGGGAAGAGTGGGATCACACCGGAGATAACAAAGCAGCGGTTCGTCGTGGGCTTGCCGGATCTGGAAAAGTCGTCGCGATCGCAGCAGCGATCATGGCGAGTGTGTTCCTTGCATTTATCCCCACACCGGATAACACCATCAAGCTGTTCGGAGTTGCACTGGGTACGGCCGTCATTATTGATGCTTTCCTGATTCGAATTGTGTTTATACCATCGATCATGTCGATGATTGGCAAGTCGAACTGGTGGCTTCCGGGCTGGTTGGACCGCATCCTTCCCAAGGTCCAGATTGAGCCGGGTGAAGAAGAGATTCAAGTGGTCGATGATCGGGGCCAAGACGCCTCCCCCCAACCCGTTGGATAGGGGGGTATCACCCAGAACCGAGCCTTCATTACTGTTGAGCACGATGTCTGCCAGTGTCGAGTCTCGGACCTATCAAGTACGTACTTATGGGTGCCAAATGAACGTACATGATTCTGAGCGCATTACTGGACTGTTGGAGTCGCAAGGCTACCTACCGGTTGAAGGTGGTGCAGTCGCGGACCTGATCGTGTTTAACACGTGTGCGGTTCGCGAAAATGCGGACAACAAGCTCTACGGAAACCTGAGTCACCTAGTGCCGATCAAGGCTGCGAATCCAGGAATGCAAATTGCAGTGGGCGGTTGCCTTGC
>DEZY01000105.1:15183-15624 GCA_002365735.1 Actinobacteria bacterium UBA3120 | reverse complement strand
GCCTTCACCTCGGTCGGAGTGTGCATCCCGACGCGAATCCCCCGCTGCCCCGCTAGCAATAACCCGACGCCGGCCGCTTGCGCCGTCGACATTGCCGAACGAACGTTCTGTTGGCTAAAAACCCGCTCAATAGCAATAACTTCGGGAGAATATTTATCGATGAGCCCGGTGAGCTCGGCGTGCAATATGGTCAAACGATCAGCGAGTTCTCCATCGGCTGCGGTGGTGATCACCCCAACGAAATGAGCCGTCACCGGTCGACCAGGCAGACCATCAATCACAGCTACACCACAACGGGTGAGTCCTGGATCGATTCCTAGCACGCGCATGAATCCTCTTTCGCTCGAAATATCCGGTGAGGACCTAACAATCCCCACCGATCTTGGTGCCTTTAGAGGGTATCGCCCGGCAGGGTCGCCGCATGGAAGCCCGCGCGGAGAT
>DEZY01000105.1:14215-14948 GCA_002365735.1 Actinobacteria bacterium UBA3120 | reverse complement strand
GCATGGAAGCCCGCGCGGAGATCCTTCATCAAATCCGCGTGATCACTGATCGCACGATCGTCTGTCGATACTCCGATAAACGCCTTGCCATCGTAGGTCACCATGGTGACATTAACCGCCGCGCCAATCGTCGCCACCAACGGATACACCGCGATCATGCGGGTTCCAGCGAGATAAATGGGAATCGGGGGTCCGGGAACATTGCTGGTCGTAATATCTGAAGCTTTTGCTACTGAAGCAAGCATGGGAACGGGGACAAACCAACTTACCTCTGCAAGCGGATCCGCGAGGCGCATGGCTGGTTCACGCCTCCACTTGGCAACTAAATCGTGCGCCTGGTGCATAAGATCCACCGTGGATTGGCCAGCGACTTGCATAGGGAACCGAGCGATAGCTACGGCATTTGCCGCCTGCCCACTTCGATCACCCGCATCTCCGCGGAGCGAGATGGGGACATTTACTCGCAAAGATGCAGCGGTGGCACCGTGGCGCTCGTGATATGCCTGCATGCCCGTCATTACCGCAGCCATAAATGCGTCGTTGACGCTAAGGTCGTGGGACTTGGCCGCCTGCCGGATCTGGTCAAACGCAAACTCCAACGTTCCAAAGGTGTACGTGGTGCCACGCTCGGTCAATAGGGGTGAAAGCGGCGCGTCATAGACCGTTGCCGCGCGGGTGATCGAGCCGATCGTTTCCACAGTTTTTTCGAGTGCCAGCGCAGGGTCGCTCAGAG
>DEZY01000105.1:13595-14084 GCA_002365735.1 Actinobacteria bacterium UBA3120 | reverse complement strand
CTCAGAGAGGTCCTTGCCAATCGCAGGGCCGTTCCCAACAGTCCCTTGGCGCCCCCAGCGGCTCGTGCCACGTTGTCCATCGTGTTAGCGACAAAAAGGTCTTGCCAGCTTACGTCCGCGCCAACGGGTGCGAGCGGCGGTGAAGGCTCATCAGAATTTGTTTCCGAAGCTAGCTCAAAAAGCGTAAGGGCGATCATGACCGTTGCGGCGCCGTCGGCAATTGAGTGGTGCAACTTGAGTAGGAATGCAGAATGACCATCTGGCAAACCTTCGACCAGGCTTGCTTCCCATAGTGGCCGACTGTAATCAAAGTCGCCTAAACTAATGCGACGGGCGTCAGCGAGCAAATCCTGCCAACCGCCACCTTCGGGGAGTCGATATCGACGTACGTGGAAATCCAAATCAAAATCTGGATCAACACTCAAGCGCGGTGAGGAGAATCCCATCATTCCGTGCAGGGGCCGCATCCGTAATTCCGGAACGAAAAGC
>DEZY01000105.1:7444-13474 GCA_002365735.1 Actinobacteria bacterium UBA3120 | reverse complement strand
TTCAAGCCGTGAACGGAGCCGCTCCCATTCGGGTGCCGATTCCAAGATCGCCATTGCCACGACTGTGGAACGCATAGCCGCATCCCCGCTGGCTGTGCGAAACGTCGCGGCATCCCAACCTCGAAGTTGCTTACCAACAGATTCCACACTCAAGGTTAACCGATCGTATCCATGATCTCGTCGGATACATCAAAATTCGCATAGATGTTTTGAACATCGTCACTATCTTCGAGTGCCTCGAGCATGCGAAAAAGTTGAGTTGCACCGGCTTCATCCATTGGCACCGTCATGCTGGGCACAAATGTCGCTTCCGCTGATTCGTAATCGATTCCCACTCCCTGCAGCGCCGTCCGAACGGCGACAAAATCTGTGGCCTCTGACACAATTTCAAATGCCTCGCCCAGGTCATTTACTTCTTGTGCGCCCACTTCCAGTACTGTATTAAGAATTTGGTCTTCAGAGACGTCTTGCCCCTCAGAAACCTTGTTCACAATCACTACACCCTTGCGGCCAAACAGATAGGAGACGCTTCCCGGGTCCGCCATTGCACCTCCGTTACGAGTCATGGCGATCCGCACATCAGATGCCGCTCGATTGCGATTGTCCGTCAAACATTCAACAAGAACAGCCACGCCACCAGGTCCGTACCCTTCGTACATAATGGTTTGCCAGTCGGCGCCTCCGGTTTCCGCGCCCGACCCGCGCTTGACCGCACGTTCAATATTATCCAAAGGCACTGAGTTCTTCTTAGCCTTTTGTACCGCGTCAAAAAGTGTGGGGTTTCCTTCGAGCTCTCCGCCACCTTGCCGCGCCGCAACTTCAATATTCTTAATCAGTTTGGCAAACAGTTTCGCGCGCCGAGCATCAATGACCGCTTTTTTGTGCTTAGTAGTCGCCCACTTTGAATGCCCACTCATAATTTCCTCACCATATCTACAAACAGTTCGTGCACTCGATAGTCCGCGGTCAATTCTGGGTGAAATGACGTCGCCAATAAAGTGTCATTCCGCACCCCAACGATCCTACCCTCATGAGGTCCCGAGGTAATCCGTGCAATTACTTCACACCCGTTCCCCACCTCAAGCACCCACGGGGCGCGAATAAACACACCGTCAAAATCACGCTTCGGATCACGTATCCCCGCGATGGCAATGCCAGATTCAAAAGACTGCCTTTGCCTGCCAAATGCATTGCGCTCCACTGTTACGTTGAGGCCCCCAATTGACTCTTGGCCCTCAATGGCCCCCACCACCCGGTCGGCCAACAAGATCATCCCAGCGCACGAACCAAAAATCGGCATGCCCCCTGCGCTGGCAACGCGCAAGGGCTCCAGCATTTCAGCCTTCCGAGCCAATTTCTCAATTGCGCTCGACTCCCCACCCGGGATAACCAATGCGTCTACTGCACCCAGTTGCGCCAAGGTTTTTACTGACCGAGGCTCAGCCCCTGATTTACCGAGAGCATCAAGATGCTCCCGAACCCCACCTTGAAGGGCCAGCACCCCGATTACGGGAACTGACGGCATAAAACTCTACCAACCACGGTCTTCAAGTCGGTGATGGACCGGAATGTCCGCAACATTAATTCCTACCATGGCTTCGCCCAACCCGCGGCTCACCTTCGCAACCACATCAGGGTTGTCAAAATGCGTTGTCGCCTGCACAACAGCATGTGCACGTTCGGCAGGGTTGCCAGACTTGAAGATCCCGCTGCCCACGAAAACTCCGTCCGCGCCGAGTTGCATCATCATTGCTGCATCTGCCGGGGTCGCAATCCCCCCGGCGGTAAAGAGCACAGTCGGCAAGGTTCCAGTTCGGGCTACTTCAGCAACCAGGTCGTAGGGTGCTTGCAGCTCCTTTGCGGCCACATACACCTCGTCAGCAGACATTGAGGAAAGGCGCAAAACTTCGGAACGAATCTTTCGCATATGCGTGACAGCGTTGGACACATCTCCTGTACCCGCTTCACCTTTTGAGCGAATCATGGCCGCTCCTTCGGTCAGGCGTCGCAGCGCCTCACCAAGATTTGTGGCCCCACACACGAAGGGAACTGTGAACTGCCACTTATCAATATGGTTGGCGTAGTCGGCGGGAGTCAACACTTCAGACTCATCAATGTAATCGACCCCGAGCGACTCTAAAATTTGTGCTTCTGCGAAGTGGCCAATTCGGGCCTTTGCCATCACCGGAATACTCACGGCAGCAATAATTGCGTCGATCATGTCTGGGTCAGACATGCGGCTCACGCCGCCCTCTGCGCGAATGTCAGCGGGCACTCGCTCAAGTGCCATAACGGCGACCGCACCCGCATCCTCAGCGATCTTGGCCTGCTCGACGTTCACCACGTCCATGATCACGCCGCCCTTAAGCATCTCGGCCATGCCACGCTTGACGCGACCGGTACCGGTGCTGACCTCATTTGCCATGATGCCCGTCCTCACAGTTTAATCTTCATTAACGAAATTTTTCGTCTAGTGAACTAATGATAGGGGAAAGCACAGGCACTAGCATTTCCACCCACCTGGGGCCACACGTCACCAGCGACACGGTCAGCCGCGCTGGGAAATCAGGACATGGTCATAGATTTCCCGGGTGTGTGGAAGGGCGGTATGCCCGGCGAGATGAAACCAGCGAGCGGAACGCTGCTTACGCAGTTGTACACAGGCCCGAACCGCGTCATTGAGAAATCGTCTAGAAAGCTCCACCCTGCGCGCCGAAGCTGAGAATTCTTCAAGGATCTCGTGGCCACCCGGCCCATTATCAATCAATTCCACCGCCTCAACATCAAGCACAGCGTTAAGTACGGCGGTCAGCTCTGACTCAGCCGTATCGCGTTGGGTTGAGGAAAGATCCGTTGATAAACGAGCGGCATGTGCCGTCTCGGAGATCAGTACGGCAGATGCCGGATCTAGGTACCCGCTGGACGCCAATTCCAGGGTCACACCCGAACGACGCAACAGGTGCGAGTCAAGCGAGAGTCGCGCTACATCGATCCGACGGTGCAGCCGATCGATCCTGCCAGCAGTCATGCCTAGGTAAAGGATCAAAAATGTAATCAGCAACGCCAAGACGCATAAGCCGATTACCCAACCCTTCATGGCGTCTCCTCTTTCTCCCGCGGTCTCCTGCCAGCAAAACGTCCCACAATCTGCCCGCGTAAATCCTCTTCGACTTTCTCACCCGAGAGGTGAACCGCTTCGTACACCGCAATCACATCTTCCACTACCCGTTCCCAATCAAAATCCATCACGCGAGCGTTTCCAGCATCAATAAGCATTCGCCTTTGATGCTGATCGGTCAACACTTCGACAACCGCACTGCCTAATGCTTGAGCATCCCCGACCGGAAACAGCTTGCCAGACTTCCCCGATTGCAACACTCGATCAAAGGCGGCCAGATCAGATGCCACAACAGCCGTGCCCGCCGCCATCGCTTCGGCAAGAACAATCCCAAAGGACTCCCCCCCGATATGCGGGGCCACGTAAAGATCGACTTGACGTAAGGTGCGTCGTTTCTCTTCGTCGGAGATCGCCCCCACGAAACTTACCCGATCGCGCCACTGTGGATCAAGGAATTCCTCGTACTGTTGTGGATCCCCGGGGCCTGCGATGACGACTTCGCACCGCGCTAGCTTAGAAAAGATCTGGGGCAATGCGCGCAGCAACACTTCAAGCCCTTTGCGGGGTTCATCAATTCGGCCTAAGAACAAGATCCTTTGGGTTCCTTCAAGTGCGAAGCTTTCTTGGTCTCGAAAGTCCGCCACGCGAACACCGTTAGGAATCAAGACAGCATCGCCGCCAATATGCTCCACGAGCGTTTCCCGAGCGGCCTCACTCACGGCAATCCGTCCCCGAATTTTCTCCATTGCGGTCTGTGCCAGGTAATACCCAGCAGAGAGCATGCGCGAACGCTCATGTGAAGAGTGCCAGGTGGCGACCAAAGGCCCGCGCGCTGCCCAACACGTGAGTAACGACAGGCTTGGCGCAACCGGCTCATGAATATGGACTACATCGAAGTCGCCTTCCCGGATCCATTGACGTACTCGGCGCGTAGCACGCACCCCAAAGCTCAGCCGTGCTACCGACCCGTTGTAAGACACCGCAGTGGGTCGACCGCCATCGAATACGAATTCGGGTAACGTGTCGGGGTCATCAACCGGCGCCAACACGTTGACTTCGTAACCCCTGCCCTGCAAAGTCAATGCCAGATCTGCCACGTGACTTCGCACTCCCCCAGGCACATCCCATGAATAAGGACACACGATTCCGATTCGCTTTATGGTCACTTCGGGCTCCGGTCTGCGAGCCAGATCTTTTGCAACATGTGCCAATCCTCTGGGTGTTGAGCGATCCCCACTTCAAAGGCTCGGGCAATCTGCTGTGTCATGTGAGCGACCCGTTCATTTTTGGGCAAGAACTGCGGAACTTCAATTTGATCTTGCACCACCGCAATGGCACGCGAGCCTTCATAGTGCATTGTGACAGGGAACAGGGGCGCATCCGTCAACGAAGCCAACATTGCCGGCCCCGCAGGAAATGCTGCCGGCTCACCAAAAAAGTCCACGGTTACTCCACTGCGCGAGATATCCCGGTCTCCTAACAACGCCACCAGCCCTCCAGAGCGCAATCGAGTCAGCAGGTTTCGCATCACATCAGGATTTCCCAAAGTGAGTGCCTCCATGCCCAATGATTCCCGGTATTCCAAAAACTGGTCGTACAGTTTCTCCGGCTTCAACTGCTCAACAACAGTTGTCAACCGTCCATAGCGAGCGGCGGCCCACGCCCCACCGATATCCCAATTGGCCATGTGTCCAGGAATCATGAGAGCCCCACTCCCACTGTCCATGGCCTGATCCAATAATTCAACACCTCGTAACTCAAATCGGTCGTTTATCTGCTCCGTCGTCATTTTAGGTAACCGAAACGCCTCACACCAGTACCGCATATAGCTGCGCATTCCGGCGCGCGTGAGCTTGCTCAGTTCGTGAGCATCAAGATCTGGACGGACCCGGGCCAAGTTTTTTCCCAACTGCTCTACACCGCCCGCGTCCTGCCACCAGAGAGCGTCTGCCGCGGTACGAAAGACTTGCTGCGCCATTCGCTCGGGCATCCCTTTTGTCGTAGCCCAACCAACTGTGAAGGCCCAATTGGTTGCCGCGTCCACCATTGTTCTGCGTCTCGCCACGCTGGAATCCCGCTACGCAGTTTCGGTACGTGGCTTGAGTTGCTTGCGCACGTGAATAAATCGCTGAATCACCGTGACAACGCCCAGCACCGCCAACGCCCAGATCACGATGTCGAGAACCCACGGGACTCCGAACCCGGCAAGCAACAAAGCGGCAAGAATTGCAATTACGCGTTCGGCTCTTTCAACGATCCCCACATTTGCCTCAGCTCCCACTGCCTCAGCCCGCGCCTTCGTATAACTCGTGACTTGCCCCGCCACCAGCGCAATCAATGTTCCTGTTGCAAGCCACATTTCACCGTTCGTCGCTGCCCAGAAAGCGACCGAACCAAATATTGCGCCGTCGGCCACTCGATCCAAGGATGCGTCCAAAAAGTTTCCCCATGGCCCACTTGACCCATTCATCCGTGCCATTGCTCCGTCGAGCAGATCCGCGGCGGCAAAAACTACGACTCCCAGCACGCCGAAAATAAAATTACCGTGGGCAATCAAAAGAACCGCACACGCCACCGCGCCCAGCGTGCCAATCACCGTTACGGCATCGGGCGAAATATGCAGCCGCAGCAAAAGCTTGGCGGGCGGGTCGAGCATTCCACTGACCGCGCTGCGTGCTTTGGGATTGTTCAGCATTGACTTAATGCTACCGTCCGACCGTGTCAATCAACGCATCAATCGCTGTGCTAGCGACCGATTCGGCGTTCGCCCAGGCGGTTTCCCATCGGATTGGTGGGATCAGGCTATTTAGTCAGCGAGCTAGCGCCGCTCCACACAGCGCTGACTCTTCCATCACTTTCGGTGAAAGCGTGAATCTGATTGCTGTTCCTGCCCAACCCGATCTCTTTGATCC
>DEZY01000105.1:596-7295 GCA_002365735.1 Actinobacteria bacterium UBA3120 | reverse complement strand
GGAAAAACCATCCAGCTCGCCCAAGAAGTGGCGCAGCATCATCCGCTCATGGTCGCAATCACCGGCCTCAATGCTTCGACCTCTAACTTCGATGAAACCCTTGCGGTGCTCTCACGCGTGATGGATTCACGTCACCACGCAGTTGCACTGACGTTGCCGGTGATGCACGAGTCTGAAACGGGCGAGGACTCCGAGGTAGGTGGCATCCTTGACCTGGTCGAATTGGAAATCAGAGTGGTCGGTCCTGAAGGCTCAATCACAGCGCATTCACTTGAACAGACTCATTTTGATCTAATCGATTCACATCTCGAAGCGCTCACTGCAGCGGTAGTAGTCACTAGCACGGATGAGAATTTGATCCATTCGATCCTGGCACATGGTTTCGAATCAGGGGATCAACTACGCGAGGAACTCCTCAGCGCCACCGCTCGTCGGGAAATTATTCCAGTTTTTACTCTAGAAGATTCGATTGGGATCGTGGAATTGGTTGAATTCGCCGCGGATTTGGAACTCGAACTGTGGCTACCCAGCCGAGTGCTCCCCCATGATTTCCTCGCCACCTCGCTCGGTGAAGGACTCGCCCGCGTCTGGCGGGGAGAGATCACAACCGGGGAATACTTTGCCGATAGCGCCGCTGTTCACGTCACCGAAATCTACGGGCTCGACGGGAAAACACGTTCACACGCTCACGCGGGTGAGATCATAAGGATCCACACCGAGCCCGTACTCGATGCTGGCCGCGTAATCAGTGAGATGAAATCCAACCCTCTTGTAATAGATCACGCGTCTGAGTAAGTAACTGCGGCAGGACCTTTGTTTCACCAATGATCGGCATGAAGTTCGCGTCTCCTCCCCAACGTGGCACCACATGTTGATGTAGATGTGCCGCAATACCTGCGCCCGAAATGGATCCTTGATTCATGCCCAGGTTAAAGCCTTGTGCACCCGAAATGGCGCGCAAGGTGTGCATTGATTCCTGTGTGAGCCGCGCGATTTCATCACGTTCTGCATCGGTCAACTCGGTATAGTCAGCCACATGCCGATATGGGCAAATCAATAGATGTCCAGCGTTATAGGGATATAGATTCAGCACAACATAAGCTAACTGACCCCGGTGGGCAACAAGATCAAGTGTGTCGCTCCCATTGAGTTCGGGTGCTGCACAAAATGGACAGTCATCACTTACATTTGCGCCACGCAAATATTCCAATCTGTGCGGCGTGTAAATCCGGTCCCACGACTGTGTCACATTACACCTGCACTCGATCGCTCACGGCCTTCTCAATCTCGTCAATTGCTTCAGCGATTGGAACACCATTTTTCTGAGTTCCGTCGCGATACCGGAACGAGACCGCATTAGCGGCAACGTCTTCATCTCCCGCAATCAACATGAACGGTAATTTCTGTTTTTGTGCATTGCGAATTTTTTTCTGCATTCGATCATCTGATGAATCCACTTCAACGCGAAGGCCCCGCGCCCGCATTTGTGCGGCAACCGAGTCAAGGTAGCTAACGTGATCGTCGGAAATGGGTATGCCCATTGCTTGGACTGGAGCCAACCATGGAGGGAAGGCGCCCGCATAGTGCTCCAGCAAGACCGCAAAAAATCTCTCGATCGACCCAAAGAGTGCCCGGTGCACCATGATCGGACGTTGCTTGGATCCATCGGCACTTTGGTACTCAAGATCAAATCGTTGTGGCAGCTGAAAATCCACCTGGATCGTTGACATTTGCCAGGTGCGTCCTATTGCATCGCGGGCTTGAACTGAAATTTTTGGGCCGTAAAACGCAGCGCCACCTTCATCTAACACCAGTTCTAATTTTTGTTTCTCGGCAGCGAGCCGCAGGAATTCGGTCGCCTCGCCCCATTCTTCGTCTGTGCCCACACATTTGTCAGGGTTCTTTGTGGAGAGTTCCAAATAGAAATCCGTTAAACCGTAATCCCGCAGCAGTCCAAGCACGAATTCCAACAGAGAATCAAGTTCTTGGGGCAACTGCTCAATCGTGCAGTAAATATGCGCGTCGTCTTGGGTGAAACCCCGTGCGCGGGTGAGGCCGTGTACGACCCCAGATTTTTCATACCTGTATACAGTTCCGAATTCAAAGAATCGCAGGGGAAGTTCGCGGTAGGAACGCCCTCGGGCAGAAAAAATCAGATTGTGCATGGGGCAGTTCATCGGCTTGAGGTAGTAGTCGGCCCCTTGGCGCTTCACCTGACCATCAGGGTGAAACTCCGCATCCAAATGCATCGGGGGATACATCCCGTCTGAGTACCAATCAAGGTGACCGGATTTCTCAAACAGCGCACTTTTAGTGATGTGCGGTGAGTTTACGAACTCGTATCCCCCTTCCTCGTGCCGCTTGCGGGAGTAGTCCTCCATAACCCGACGCACGGTCCCGCCTTTAGGGTGGAAAATGGCGAGTCCTGACCCGACTTCTTCGGGGAATGAGAATAGGTCGAGTTCAGTGCCAAGTTTGCGGTGATCACGTTTTTCCGCTTCGGCTAGGAAGTCCAGATATCCCCGGAGTCCGTCTTTGCTCGGCCATGCTGTTCCATATAGGCGTTGCAACGACTCCTGTTTTTGGTCGCCTAACCAGTAAGCCGCCGACGAACGCATCACCTTAATGGCGTTTTGCGGGATATAGGAAGTGTCTGGGACGTGTGGTCCGCGGCACAGATCACTCCAGCAGATGTCACCTGTTTTGGCATCAACGTTGTCATAGATCGTGAGTTCGGATCCGCCGACTTCCATCACCTCGGGGTCGAGTACTTCAGCACCCGAATCCGCGCCGATCAGCCGCAATTTGTACGGCTCGTGAGCCAACTCTGTGAGTGCTTGCTCCCGCGTCACAACCCGCCTGCTGAACCGTTGGCGGCTCTTAATGATCATGATCATCTGTTTCTCGATCGCCTCCAGATCTTCTGGCTTAAGCGATTCGGGCACATCAAATTCGTAATAGAACCCATCCGTTATAGGTGGGCCAATGCCTAGTTTCGCGCTCGGAATCAACTTTTGGGTTGCTTGTGCGGCCACGTGCGCGGCTGAGTGGCGCAAAATTGCTAAACCCTCAGCAGAGGAAATATGCACACCACCTATTTGATCCCCTTCGTGCAGTTCAGTGGCGAGATCAACACTCACGCCATTAACCACCGCCGCGACCATCCCTGTCTGTTTAGGGAAAAGGTTTGTGCCAGTCGAACCAACCTCTAGGTCGTGTAGAAGCACATCCTCGCCTTCACGCACTGTGACCTGCACTGGACTCCTCTAAAATTCTACGGCTAAATAATCTGATTCCGGTGGGCGATACTGGGTTCGAACCAGTGACCCCTCGCGTGTGAAGCGAGTGCTCTACCACTGAGCCAATCGCCCGAAACTGCACCTAACCGTACTACGAAGGATCTGTGAGACAGCGTCAGCGACTCGATCTTTCGTTTTTGCCCTGCAACCCGCGTGCAATTGCGCGAATATCCGGACATTTTGGGTTATCTTCAGGACATCCATTTATAGTCGTGCCATTTACATGTAAACAAAGGAGCATTTAATGAAGTTGCCCTCTCGGCTGCGCCGCACCGTTGGTGTGCTGGCCAGCCTTACCCTCGTTACCGGAGCAATCGCTATTGCCAGTCCGGCGGCGCGAGCGAACGGCGTCCTCACCGGTCCGTCGACCGCGACCGTTTCACAGTTGGTCGCGTTCACTTCGACATCCCCTTCTGCGGGAAATATGGCGCTTCTGGATCCAAGCACTGGAGCACAGTACGGAAGCCGCCAAAATATCGGCCTGGGTGACCCCAGCGCCACATTCGCTTTCACCACGCCTTCGAGTGCTCAAACGCTCTCACTGTGCGTTGTTGATACCTCCACGAATGTATGCGATACAAACACGGTGACTTTGACCGTCAGTTCTGTAGCTACCACAACGGCGATCAGCGCTCCTAATACCGCAATTATCGGTACGCCAATCACCATCACGTCAACTGTCACCAGCGCAGGTGGAAGTTCCTACAATCCGCGAGGTCAAATCCGAATCTCGGATGCTAACAATGCGACCATCACCACGATGGGTCTGACTGACGGACCTGGTGCCGGTCAGTCTTACGCATATTTCCGTTGGACGCCCCAAACTGCTGGCACCAGCTACTTCATCGCTACCTTTGTACCCACTGCGGGAACCCTTGCAACCGGTTCGTCATCGAACCAAGATTCGGTGATCACGACACCGAGCGGGAATACGATTTCGATTTCAGCGCCACCTACCTTCAGTTTGGGGTCGCCCGTAAAGCTAACGGCAACCGTCTACCCATCTAATACTGCGGGCTCAGTCGGCTTCACCGTGAATGGTGCCGCGATTAGTGACTCGATCCCGATCAGCAACGGAAGCGCATCATTTACGTGGACACCTAACGTCGCAGGTAAAATCACTCTTGGTGCAAGTTACACAACCAACAGTGGCGGATCAGGTTCAACCTCTGAGGTAATCACAGTGGGCGCTGCGACCGCCTCCGACGTGATCACGCTCACTCAACCGGGTTGGGGCACTTGGACAAACGGAGGAACTTACAACATGGGCAACGGCTCCAACTTCACGTTCGTCGCAAGTACCCTCTCCGGTGCTGCCGTCACGCTTACTGAGACAGGTCCGTGCCAGGTCAAAGGTCTTAACTTTAAGGTTAATTCAGGCTCTGGAACATGTAACCTGAAAGCCACATCGGCCGGTGGTGGTGGCTACACGGGCGTGACTTACAGTTACAACGTCAATCTCGTGCCGGGGATTCAGACGGCGACCATCGCCGCGCCGCCTTCGGGTCGGATCAAGGTGGGCCGGGTTTTAGTCCTTGAATCCCCAAATGTGCTGGACACTGATGCGGGACAAAACATCAGTTGGAGAATCAAGAAGAACACTAAGAAACGCTGCAAATTGCTATATCCAGACAGTGGATCTGTAACGTTGCGAATCAAGAGCAAGGGAAATTGTGTCGTATTCGGCACCGCACCGGGAGTCACCGGTCAATGGCAGCCATTTAAAACAGCCCGTAAATACCGCGGCCGTTAACACCGAAAGTTCAGACTGGGCGAGATTCCTTCGGGGGTCTCGCCCAGTTCATTTTGTCCTGTTCGGCTCGGACCCGATAAGAATCAATGAGTTGTTGCAGACGTGCGTCCAAAACCTCAAGCTTGCGCTCGCCGATTGCGTGGATGGGTTGCACTCCTCGTGTACTCGATAGCAGCGCCGCTGCCGTAACGCGATCGAGCCCACTGGCATCAATGTCTGCTTCACGCACACCCAATTCAAGAATTACGCCTCGAGTGATGCCCGGAAGGCAACCTGAATGCAATGGCGGCGTAATCACCTCCCCATCGACGACAACCAGGACATTGCTGGTGGCTGCCTCGGCAACGTGACCAACACCGTTGAACAACAATGTCTCGCAATACCCCAAATCTTTTGCCCACTTCAGCGCCAGCGAATTTTCGGCATATGACACTGATTTCACTCCAGTAATAGCCGAGTTCTCGTTGCGAATCCACGGAGAAATAATCACTCTTGCGCTCTCGGGCCACGGATCAACATCAACCAAGGAAATCATTAACAACAACTCAGGGGGACCGCCAAATACGGTGACGCGTAACCGCCCGCGATCGGTGATGCGTCCATCAAGTAACTGCTCAATCCCCTCCCGAATAACTGGTAAGGCAGGGGGTCCAAGCCCTAGAATCTGGCATGAATTGTTCAGTCGCTCTAAGTGTAAGTTGAGAAACTGCGGCACCTGATCGCTCACTAGGACGGTCTCGAATACTCCCTGACCTGTGACCACTTCATGGCGTGCATCAATGAGATTCGTTTCGATCCATGCTCCTTCTTGCCACGCAATCATTGCGACACCTGAATCGAATCTCGCTCAGCAATTTTCGCGAGATGGCGCGCTTTTAATTGCGTTTCTTCCCATTCAGTGCGCGGATCCGAACCCCAGGTGATGCCAGCACCCGTTCCAAATTTGAGCTGGTCGCCATCTAGCCAAAAAGTTCGAATCGCCACCGCAAGGTTCGCGGTATGCGTGTCGCTGTCAATCCAACCAAACGCTCCGCAGTAAGGGCCACGTTCTTCGGCTTCTAGTGACTTAATGATTTCCATTGCTGCGATTTTCGGTGCGCCGGTAATTGAGCCCGGCGGAAAAGAAGTCTCGACGATTTGCGACCAACCGATCTCAGGGTTGATCTCCCCTTGCACCGTTGACACCAAGTGCACTAAACCCGGATGTTCCTGAACCTCAAGTAGGTCAACAGCTTTCACACTTCCAACAGCACAACAGCGGGAGAGGTCATTGCGCACCAGATCCACGATCATTATGTTCTCGGCACGGTCTTTATCCAGTAGCCCGCTGGCAGTGCGGGCTGTTCCCTTAATGGGTTGGGAGATCAACGTGGACCCCACCCGGCATAGATATAACTCCGGACTCGCGCACGCGATATGGATCCCTTCTTGGGGAATACGCAGGCCTCCAGAGTGAGGCGCCGGATTCCCCTTCGCCAATAGCGCGTCCAGAGCCATGATGTCGTTATCAGGATTGAACCCATTGGATCTAATCCGGCAGATATTGGCCTGATACACCTCACCCCTGGAAATCGCACTTCGCGTTCGCTCCACAGCACGCTGATAGGAGGCGTTATTCATGGAGCTGGTCCAAGTGGAGCTATTCAC
>DEZY01000105.1:0-417 GCA_002365735.1 Actinobacteria bacterium UBA3120 | reverse complement strand
GTCCAAGTGGAGCTATTCACACCTTTCCACACACCGATGGTTGATTCCCGAGGCTGGCCTTCCCAGGCTCCAAAACGCGCAAATACGGGGACCCCGGAATACGGGATCATCACCGCCCAGCGGCCGCCTGCCTCCACTTGCTCAATGCTGTGGCTCAGTTCGAGCAGGTCGTATGCGTATTCGGCGCCAAAACGCGCCATCGGTCCACAAGACCCGCTCACCGATGCACCTTGCGCCTGGCCCATGGCAATAGCCTGCCCGACCCCCTAGAACACTCCGCTTCGGGTCCCGCATTCGCGGTCAGATAGTGTGTGACCTCGCTTCACGGGCGTGAGCCGGTGAGCATGCGGACGTAGCGCAGCTGGTAGCGTATCACCTTGCCAAGGTGAGGGTCGCGGGTTCGAATCCCGTCGTCCG
>DEZY01000180.1:566-4874 GCA_002365735.1 Actinobacteria bacterium UBA3120 | reverse complement strand
GCCGAAGCCCGGATAAGGAACCCTTTGTTTTCTGCCAACGGTCATTGCCGGTCAGCCCGCCCATCAGGGAGTTAACGGTGACCCGTCGCAGGGTTCGCGCGGCGTGAACGGGGGATTGTTTGAACTCGGCGGGGGCTAGCCGCAACCGATTTCGAACCATGGTGGCTCGCCGTGCGGGTGAATGGTTGGTGACCATGATTGTTTTGCCCAAAATATTTACTTGGTGCGAGTCGCCAAGGTTGTGGTGCAGTTCAACGGTGTCGGTGAGAGCGACGAGGTATCCGGCTTCACGCAGGTGCAGGCATGCGGCGGCATCGACGGCATCAATTCCAAGGTTCTCGTCGAATCCGCCGATTTGCCGCAGGGCGCTTACCCGCCACAGTGCGCCACTTTGAATTACTTCTTGGGTCACTGGGACTGAGTCGACTAATTTTGTGGGGTAGGTCATGACACCACTCGCGTCTTGGATCTGGTGCGGTGCAATTACGCCGACGGCGGGTCGTTGAATCCAGAGGGCTTCATGGCTTTGTGCTGCAGAAAGAATCGCGCGCGCGTAATCACCATCAAGGTCAGAGTCTTGGTCCACAGTGAGGAGCCACTCGAATTGGTGGGACGCCGCGAACTCAAGACCTTGATTTAGACCGCGGGCGATCCCCTGATTGTGTAGATTTCGGATCACTGTTGTGCGGGGAAGTGCGGATACTTCACGCAAAATTGGGTCGAAGGTAACCGGACTGCAGTCATCGGAAACTATTGTGGTGAGTTTAAGTTTTTCGATGATACTGATCACTGAACGGGTTGGCCGAAAGGTAGGGATGACCAGAAGTACTTCTTGTTTAGTGACTTGCATGCTAGTTAGTGATCCTGCGGGTTACATCTAAGGTTCCCGTCGCGATTGTCACACTTGTGCTGAACACTGTGGTGGAAAGTTTGTCATTGAAAAAGTCCGCGGTCACATCGTCAGGAATTTTGAATTCGATTCCGGTGAGAAGGCTGGTTCGCTGACCGTTTGCGTTGAAAGCTGTCCACGATCTAATCTTGCTGATTTCAAAAAAGATTTTATTTGTTTGCCATACTTGTCCGGCGCCGACTGTGACGCAATCCAATACGCGGGCTTTGGTGTCAATGGTGGGGACGAAGCAGTTAACAACTTCGCGGGTTTTTGTGTTGGTGAACCGGAACCCTCCCGACAGCGCATTGGCCGAGCCAGTTTTGGCAACTACCGGCAGTTGGATTCTTTGGGCAGCGCTGGAGGTGAGTTCGGTGAGAGTGGCTGGGGCAATTGCGGTGAGTTTGATGTCCGCGGCTCCCCATGCCGGCAGAATTCCCGGCGAGGTAGTGAGCGTTAAATCTCCCGTGGCCACGATAGTCGGGGTTTGGTTGGGGCTTCGGTCTACCGCATTCGCGCTAGCGGTGCTCAA
Organism: Actinobacteria bacterium UBA3120; assembly: GCA_002365735.1. GTDB lineage: Bacteria > Actinomycetota > Actinomycetes > S36-B12 > S36-B12 > UBA4592. Next base: position 3,453 of record DEZY01000180.1, on the reverse strand, counting down.
AGCGATCGCTGTGCTGAGTGAGATGAGCGCGCAGGCCCTAACCACGGTGCGAAGTGTTCGACCAAGGGTCAACATTGAAAGCTCCAATAACTAAGGTGGCTCGGGGAAGTTACCTTGAGTTACTGAAAGGATACCTCCAGGTTCAACGAGTAGCAAGGAGCGTGGAAGTGTCAGATCGCAATGAGCCAGAATTTCTCGAACAGTTGCGCGGCGTCCTTGGGGCAGATCAGTTGCTCACTTCGAGCTCGGTCATGGCCGGGTACTTAGTTGATTGGACCGGAAACTTCCAGGGGTCAGCGCTGGCAGTTGCGCGGCCTTCCTCGGCAGCGGAGGTGGTGGGCGTTCTGCGGTTGTGTGCCCAGCATCGGGTGGCGGTGACCCCCCAGGGCGGCAATACCGGCTTGGTCGGTGGGTCGGTACCGCGGTTTTCTGGGCCGCAGGCAGATGCGGTGAACCAAAATACCTCATCAATGGGATCGGACTCGGATGCCATATTGCTCTCTACTACTTATCTATGCTCCTTCGAAGACTTCGACCCGATCAGCGGTCACGTCACCGTGGGTGCGGGAGTGACACTGATGCAGTTGCACGAGTTCGCGCGGACCCACGATCTGGAGTTCGGGGTGGATCTGGCCGCACGAGATTCGGCAACGGTCGGTGGCATGGCGGCAACAAATGCTGGTGGGATTCACGTGGTTGCCAACGGCATGATGCGCAAGCAGGTTGTGGGGGTTGAAGCGGTGTTACCTAGTGGTGAAGTGATCTCGACCTTGCGCGGCCTGGCAAAAGACAATACGGGCTACGACTTCACGCAATTACTGTGCGGCTCCGAAGGAACTCTCGCCGTGATCACGAAAGTTCGCGTGCAGTTGCTGCGGCCAGAAGCGGTGCAACTTTTGGTATTTGGAGTGGACTCGATTTCTTCCGCTATGAAGATCGCGTCCGGATTCATCGGAAATATTCATGCTGCGGAAATTGTTGACCGAGCCAGTATTGATTGCATTAAGCGAGTTACCGGGACGGCAATTCCATTTGATTCAGCGTTTCACCTATTGCTTGAAGTTCGTGGTGAATTAGATGTTGACTCACTTGCCACCCACGACAATTTGGCGGTAGCGGTTGATGCAACCGACCGAGAGAAATTGTGGTCCTTGCGCGAACGGGTAACCGAGAGTCTGGCGGTTGAGTCAACTGGCGTTGTTCACAAACTCGATGTGAGTGTGCCACAAGGCGTGTTAGGGCGGGGTTATGCCGATTTGCGTGCACTACTCGAACGAGCTGGGGTCGGCCAAGTTGCGATTTTCGGGCACCTACTTGACGGAAATTTCCACATTTTTTTCACCACCGAATCCGAGAATCATGACGTTGACCGCGAGGTTTTGGAGCTGATCGCCTCATTGGGTGGTTCGATTTCCGCCGAACACGGGATTGGGCGGATGAAAGCGGAGTATTTGCACCTTTCCCGCAGTGAGGCGGAGATCGCGGTGATGAAAGCGGTTAAGGGAGTGATTGACCCGCTAGGGATCATGAACCCCGGGGTGCTATTTATATAATTAGGGAAGTAGATTATATTGTTTCCATGAACCCCCTTCTGGCCAAGCGCAAGGAGCTCGGGCTGACCCAAACCCAGGTCGCTCGGTTGCTGGGGACCAAACAGTCCAATGTCAGCGCATATGAGCGCGGGGTACTCGAACCCGGCTCAGCGGTGGAGCAACGCTTCGTGCAGCTTTTGGGATTGAAGACAGATTCGATTTATTGCGCCGGCGGGTTTCCGACCCTGGCTTCCCAATCTCTTGAGTTGCGACAGTTGCTGTCCCTCCCTCGCTATGCGGACCGACAGGATCAAGACTCCCTGATCATGCGCATGATCATTGACAGCAATGATCGATTTGTGGCTCTGAGCAGTTCGACCGATCAGCAGTTCTTTCTCATGCAACCGGGTGCAGTAGGTGAGCACCGGGCAGACGTGGCTTTTGCGGGAATGGCGGTGCACTGGTCCCGCAAGGCGAAGCTTCCTCGGGTACCGGTGTGGACCCGAAATCCAGATCTATATCTACGCACCGTGTGGTTCTTGGGTGCTGGTGAGTCCGAGCCATTGGCGCGGGCGATTGGCATTGCGCGTGGAGTCCCAGCATTGCGAACTCGAGGAATTTTTTTTGCAGAGTCAAACTTAGGGTCGATCTAGTGTTTGCATCCCGTGAAAAGGTCGTCGCAATGTTAACGCAATTGGGCAGCCGACTTGACGCTCAAGGAATCCACGGCGAGATTTACATCGTCGGTGGAACGGCAATGTTGCTGGGGTACAACCGCCTTACAGTCACCGAAGATATTGACGCAGTATTTTCCCCCGTTGAAGAAATTGAGCAAATCGTTGCTGACATGCATCGAGCCGACCCTTCGTTGCCAGCGGACTGGCTCAACTCACAAGTGCTGCCCCTATTGCCGCGGATCGCGGACTCTCGATCGTGGGAGGCGTTGGAGATACCCGGCCTGAGCGTCAGCGTTGCATCGCCTGAGTTTTTATTGGCCATGAAAGCGCGCGCTAGTCGTGGCAGGCGTGACTTTGATGACGTTGCGGTGTTGGCAGACGTATTAAAAATAACCGACATCAATCAAGTGTGGAAAATCTGCGAGGAAGTGTGGGGCTTTGATGTCTTCACCCCAGAAAGCCGCGAGCTTATTGTGCAGTACCTAGCTACCAGAGGAATCCAGTAACAGTTCCTTCAGGATTTGCGTGTCTGCAGCGAGCTCACTCACGCCGGCATCTTCGAGTTCTGCGGCATCCCCGTAACCCCACAGCACGCCGATTGTGTCGATCCCGTGCTCGCGGGCACCGTGCACGTCATGGTGTCGATCGCCGATCATGATCATGTTGTGTGAAGTCGGG
>DEZY01000180.1:0-290 GCA_002365735.1 Actinobacteria bacterium UBA3120 | reverse complement strand
GCGCAGTCCCGCTGATTGAAGTTCGGAAAGAAGTTCGGGGACGCCCGGATACACACTGTTGTCAAAAAGACCCACGTCGTGGTACCGCTCGCGGTATTTATCGATTGCGATGGTGATTTGCTGGTCATTCATGCCAAACACTTCACCGAAGGTGACCGCGAGGGGTGGGCCAAGGTAGGAGCGCATTTGGTCACGTTCAGGGAATGGGATTCCCTGGTCCTCGAGGGCGTATTCGATGCAGCTGAGAATCCCTGGACCAGAATCGGTCAGCGTGCCATCGAGGTCAAACA
>DEZY01000078.1:2155-2530 GCA_002365735.1 Actinobacteria bacterium UBA3120 | reverse complement strand
CAGCGGGGGAAACCCCCACACACTTAAATAACCATCATCTGGACACACTTTCGGTGATCTACTCTCATCCGGTAAGCCACAACATTCGTTGGGTCGACGTCCTCCACCTCCTAGAGGCTGCAGGTCAGGTTGAAGAGAAGCACGACGGAAAGTTCACCGTCACCCTTGGTGAAGAAACCGAAGTTTTTGAGCGCCCGCATCACAAGGACATTGACACGCAAATGATCGTGGATCTTCGCCGCATGCTCAAAAATGCTGGCTTCCAGCCACGAGCAAAGGGTCAAGAAATTTAGCGTGGAAAACAAGACTGACGTCGTAATTCTTCGCGGCAAGATCGCTATTGCCGCAGTAGATTTTCATAAGACACGGATCTAC
>DEZY01000078.1:0-2039 GCA_002365735.1 Actinobacteria bacterium UBA3120 | reverse complement strand
ATTACCACAATGTGTACCACCGTGCTGGTAACCCCGACGGTACCTATGAAGCAGACAACGACGAATACTGGAAGTTGCTCTGCGAATCACTCCACGACGCCAACGGAATCGTTTTACTGACCAACGGAACCGGAAAAGCAAACGCCGGCCACCATTTCTTGGCATAAGCGCAGAAGCATTTCTCCGAAGTAGCCGCAAAAATTCTGGGTGAAGTTCGCTGTGATATCAGCGATTTGACTGACCCTCAACTTCTCCGGATCGGCCAAGATTTCGTTGGCGTTCACCCGACCCGTGACCATGGCGACTCGCGTCGAGGGGCCCTCTAACAATTAGTAAGGTCAGGCGCCGCACCTGTAGATAAGGGACTCCCCCGCGCACGTGTCGGTGAAAGTCCTTCCTACTTCTTGGTCAGGCTGAGGGTAAGAACTAGTAGCTTTTTGTCCCGGGCGGTGTACCCAAATGTCAGTCGATTGTCGGTGCCTTCAAAAATACCGACGTACTGACCTTCTGAGTCTGCTCCAGAAATATTTTCAATCCCGTTCGTGTCACCTTCGCTGCCAAAGACGGAGAGACGAACCTTCTTGGGGCTCCCCCACTTTTTGGTGCCTTTTGAGCGTGACTGCCAGGTCCCAACCGCGTTACTTCCGCGGGTTTTAGTGATCACAATTTTCTCATCGCCACTCACATAGCCACTGTCATTGAAACCGGTGTACGAACCAATCCATGTTCCTTTTAAGAAGCGTGCGTTGCCCGTGTCGGCTTGAGCAACGGGAGCGAGCAATGTGGCGAAAGCAAATGCCACTACCGCAATTATGACTCCAACTAGCCGTTGTTTCCCTCGCTTATTTGTATGCATGTGAAGCCCTTCTTTCGATTGAATATTGAATATTGAATATTAAATGTTGAATATTGACTTCTAGAGCAACGAGATGGCTCTTCATCACCATGCCTCTACGGTAACTTGGGCCGTATCGCGTGAGTGTACACACCACCATGACGAAATCTAGCGCGTCTGACTTCTCGGATCTGCTAATTCGCGGTGACGGAACTGGTCACTATTCGGTCAGGCTCGGCAAATTCCACACCTTTGTTTGTGGATATTTGGGCGGATGCTTTGCGCGCAACGGCCAAAGTGACGGGCTGGGCCAGGTCGACCCGATACATGCGTAAACCCAGGTACGGGCTCGATCGCGCTCACCCAAATATGCGCATCTAGTGCACTTTGGCGCACTCCTTGATTAGGTAGTTTCATTAGCTAGTTCGCCACAGAAGTGATCTCGTGTCAACCGCTCGGGCAGGAAGTGTTTATCGGGTTTAGATCGCAGCAGCCGTGTCAGGGTTGAAATCCCTGAGATGGGAGTCGGCCCACACGTAAATTGATTCAACGACCGGCCGCAGCGCTTGACCACTTTCAGTGAGTTGGAATGCGTTATTGCGAGCTGTGGCTTCAGGGTTGATCCGTTCGATCACGCCCATGGCCGTGAGTCGCTTGAGCCTTTCGGCCAGGATGTTAGTCGAGATGTGTTCAGAAGATTCGCGAAAATTGGAGTACGTGCGGGTGTCAAACATGAGTAAGTCACGAATGATCAGTAGCGACCATTTATCGCCTAAGACATCCATTGCACAACTAACGGGGCATGCCGAGCGCCATTCCATGCCCACCTGTTTTGAGTGCATTAGTAATTCTCCATCCTCATTTTACGCCGACGAAATCATGGCCGCCGTGTCTTTAGCGGACAATTCTATCGGAGTTGGTTCCCCAGCAGGGAGCTCATGCGTGGCTGCATTATCAATTGACCACCTTGTGCTGATTAATGGACGCGTACCCTTGGCACCTCGCGGTTGGGTGCCTCGTTGTAACTGGATAGATCCTCTATTGTTGCCCGTTAAATATTGCCCGTTAAAGCCGTTATGTCGCTAAACGTAAGTTACACCCATTGGTTGTGAAATGCAAGTCAGTGCCCCAAAATTTTATTAATGACACTTTAAGAAGTTATTGCCCAGAACTACGAGTGCTTCGCCACAGGAAATATGGAAGC
>DEZY01000047.1:5907-15475 GCA_002365735.1 Actinobacteria bacterium UBA3120 | reverse complement strand
AAGGGCGCGAACCTCACCGGCGTAGACCTGACCGAGGTAAAACTGGGCGGCGCGAATTTGAAGGGAGCGAAATTAACTCCCGTGATCCAGACTCCCGTGAATCAGACAGCAGTTACCCGCAGCCTCAATGGTTTAATAGATCCAGCAGCTTCGGGCGTTCTCATTCGTGCGATTGACAAGTTTAGCGGAGCAGCCCAAAGACTCGTACCGGCCACTTTTCTGCGCAATGACATAATCACACCTAGTCAAATGTTCCCACCGATGGGCCCCATCTGCCCGACCCCCGATATGTCCAATGGCTACTTCGTCCTGCCGATCGGTGTCGACAACTGCACCCAAGATGGGTATGTGGAAGCATCAGCAGGAGTGGTCGTCGGATCAAAAATCGACGACTTCGACATCGGCGTCTACTACCCCACGGACTCCAACTCAGTGGACAATCGATGTCACGATCCGGGGAACGGTATCAAAGAATGTCCAGTGCAAGGCGTGGCGCTTCAGACGACCGGACCTGTTAATTATGACGGAACGGGATGTCACTTAGGAGACCAAGAGGATTCACAGGGTCCTGACGGGACTTCGTTGGTCTCGGGCGTGAACTGCCAGTGCAACGCTGACCTAAGCGGTCACCGATGGAATGACTGGGTAGATCACTGGCTCAAGTACGCGGGTAGTTCGAGCGGCTGGTCGGGAAAGTGGTTCCGCAAGAACCAGGCCGACATCCCTTACTACGAAAAGAACGGAAAGACCGGGAAAGCGCCGATGACCGTGCTAGATAAAGTGTCGTGTTCCATGAATAATAAAAAGGACACCGCGCAGTTGCAAAATGCCTTATGGGAGCGCCGATTTGAGTGGTGGAACGGCACTTTGCCCACCGCCAGCTATGGGCTCGAGTTGCAGGGTGTCGATGTAGCGAGCAATCGGAGCGTCCTGGGGCGCCGAGTCGCCGACCGGTATTACTTTGGCTGGAATGAAGTGCCGGTGTTAGGAACCATCGATCGAAAGCCGGAGTCCTGGGACGCCATTTTGATCAAGCTACCGGCACAGAAAGATTCACTAAATGACCTCGGACCGGCGGCGATTAAGAATCTTGGCACTCGGCTGATTGAGTTGGTAAACGATACCGGCCAGACGATCGGTTCCCCAGATGGAATCCAGACTGTCATCCTTACGGAGAAGTACAGCGAGACGAAGCAGGGCTGGCAGCACGCATTTGAGTGTGAGAGCTTCGACTTTGGTTCAGGCAGCGGCGCCCTCCGATTGACCTTCGTCCCTGAAACTGATCCAACTACAGGAGGCAAAGGAGCATGCTACTTGTCCCAGTCCTCCTAGTTCGCAAGGTGTGGAATATGTCAAGTACTCAATCGGGTTTCGTTGAAAGTTCACTTATGGTCCTGAGTCAAGATCGCACGCGTTGAGCGCATCGAAAAAGAGATGGACCTTCCGCCTGTACCTAGAGGTCATGGATGTGGTTATGGCGAAGTAAAGGATCCCGGCTGGACCATCTCGCCTGAGGCTCGAATAGTTTTTTGTATGTGTAGCGGTGTAGCGGTGTAGGGGCGTCGATGGCCCGTGCCAACCTCGATTACGCCAATCTCGCAAATGCAAAGTTGACTAATGTGAACTTCAACCAAACATCCATGAGTAATTCCAACAACACTCGAGCCACATGGACTGGTGTCACTTACCCAACCGGGGCGCCAGCAGCAGTGAACCCGCTCACCTGCGAGCACACGCAGACGAACACCACCGAGCCGCGGTAAGTCTGGTCTCTGCTTCCTGTCCGTGTTAGTTGGTTGGCACCAAACGGGATACAGCTGGGGTGGACCGTTAATTACAATTGATCCTCCTGTGCGAATGTAAACAGGTGTTATGCGGTTGGTGCTGTCCCGTATTTCGTCGGCACCCTAATCGCTAGTGACTTGATGCCGGGCCATTGCTACAGGGAAGTCCTCAGTGGTCGCGAAACCACACAAAGTGTCACCAGTTACCTTGTTGACAAGGGGTGCTCCTGTCGCTGTCTTCGACTCAGGTAAAGCCACCCACGAGCCTTGGCGAGATTCTGCTGCCGCCCGAGCGGCCGATCGTGTTTACCTGCATGATGGCGTCGTGGAAGAATCCAAGCGAATTAGTTATCAAGATTTGGTGCAGCGTGGAAAGATGATTTATCCCGGTACCCGAATAGGGCGACCAGGTCGCGCCGTGACGTATTGGATCACGATCTTCTTCATGCGGCTGTTGAATTTTCGGTGGTCAGTAACGGTAACCGGCTCCGAAAATGTGATGCGCGGCCCGGCCATATTGGTGGGTAATCATGTTGATGCAATGGATCCGGTTGCGATCGTGATGAAGCAATGGTGGAGAGTCACTGCGTTCGCGAAAGTTGAAGTATTTGAAAATCGTGGTGCAATCTTTTTCCGCTGGATGGGACAAATCCCATTACGCAGGGGCGACGAGAATTCGACCCGCTGGGCACTCGACATGGCGTCTCAAGTCCTCGCCGAGGGAACGATGTTGGGTTTATACCCTGAGGGCACTAGATCACCAGACAAGAAGTCGCTGCATAAAATACATCGGCGGATTTTGATCCCAATATTTGAGTCACATCCACAGGTTCCCGTGCATACAATCACCACCACCTACGGGAAAAAGAAATTTGGTCGGCAACAAGTTTTCGTTCACCTGTCAAAGCGACTGCCGATTGACGTGTCCGCCATGAGTGCCGCTCACATTGTTGACGTTATCAAGAACGAGATACTCAAGACCGGTGGGATGGCCTACGTTGATGCGTTCGCGCGTGACATAAAAGCGAGAAAAGGATAACGAACAGGCTCTTACGTATTCATGAGCACCCGAACCGCTTCAGGAACTAGCTGTATAAGAACAGGTGGTGAGCCAACCCGTTCCCCATCGGCGTAAATTATTGAGTCAGGTGATTCAATAGAGATTTCGGTAGCGCGATAGGTGTGAACAAGTGGGTGGTTAATGTGCCGTCCGGAAAAGATTTGCGGAAACACCTTCAGGACGGTTCTTCGAGGAGCTGGATCTACCCAAGTGATATCAAGGAGGCCGTCCTTCATGTCTGCCTGTGGGCAAATTCGCATTCCTCCGCCATAGTTACCGCCATTGCCCACGGCAATAAGTACAGCTGAGTCACGGTGCTGCACGCCATCGATGGTCACCGTGTACTGGTGGCATTGGAATTCGCGCAATTCAGCGAGTAAGGCGACAATGTAACGAAAGGTCCCGCGCAAGTGACTCATGCGATTTGCGCGCTCATTTACAGCTGAGTCGAAGCCAGTTGAAATTACTCCAAGGGACCACACCTGCTCACCGTCTCGTAAGATTTTCGATGCGTCTATGAGTTCACAGTGCTGATTGTGAATTGATTTTGCCATCTTGTGAAAAAATGAATCACTCGTTTTCCGGGGCAGGCCAAGTGATCGGGCAATATCATTACCTGTTCCGCCAGGAATTATTCCGAGTGTGGTGTTGAATGCGATAGCGGACTGAAGAATATCGTGGACGGTGCCGTCTCCACCGCAGGCAAGAACGACAGCGGGTTGTTCGGCACATGCTTGGCGAGAAATCACCTGAAGTTGCTCACGTGATGCGGGGAGGTGCAACGTGACATTAACGCCCGCAGATGCAAGCGCGCCCTGAGCTTTAACAGCAATATTGCGTGCCCGCCCGCCGCCCGCGTGGGGGTTTGCGATAATTACTGCATGGGGTGTGGTCACGTGTGCCAAGCCCCCTAGTGAGTGTTGAGCGAATAAGGAACTGTGCCGCGGGTGGTTCAGAATCTCAACCATAGTCGATTATTTGTGTCAATTTGGGCAGTTCCTGTTTCCGACAACCTGGTCTATTAAGAGCTGCCGCATGACCCGCATTTTGGGATTTACAACGGCCGTTTACGTTCGCTGTCTTACGCGAAAGGCGATCTGGAGTCTCTCTATTGGCGACTGCACCAGCAGGTGATGCCCGCCTAGACCCCAGAGTTAGCCAATGAAATTCGTGGGCCTGAGGCAGAAGCACTTCTAGATCAGGTATTTACCCGCAGCGTGGCCAACGGATGGCCTAATCTGAAGGACGAGACGATTCACGTCCACGTATCCAGTTCCTAAGGGTTTATTCGCTCTCGAAGTTTATTTTTCTGAATCTTTCCGGTTCCTGTTCGTGGAATTGCTTCAAAGACAAATTGGCGCGGGATTTTATAGCCTGCCAAATAGTCGCGGCAGTGCTGTGTCAACTCTTCATTCGTGACCGTGTGGCCGGGTACTAGTTCGATAAAAGCACACGGGGTTTCACCCCACTTCTCATCTGGCATCGCGACGACTGCCACGACCGCGACCGCTGGATGTTTATATAAGGCATCTTCAATTTCGATCGAAGAGATATTTTCACCACCCGAAATAATAATGTCCTTAGATCGGTCTTTTAGCTGAAGGTAGCCATCTGGATGAATCACCCCGAGGTCGCCAGAATGGAACCAGCCTCCGGCAAATGCCTCCTCTGTTGCTCGTCGATTGCGAAAGTATCCCTTCATCACCACATTGCCACGGAACATCACTTCTCCCAGGGTTTCACCGTCGTGCGGCACACTGCGCATGGTCTCTGGATCCATTACGTCAAGTGCCTCAAGTGGGAGGTAGCGAACTCCTTGACGTGCCTTAAAGTGGGTTCGCTGTTCCTGCCCGAGCCCATCCCACTCGGCCTGCCATTCATTAACCACCGCCGGGCCATAGGTCTCCGTGAGGCCATACAAGTGGGTGATGTTAAATCCGGCGGTCTCCATCTCGGCAAGCACCCGCTCAGGTGGCGGTGCCGCAGCCGTGAAGAATTCGACGGCCTGGGGTAACGCCCGCTGCACCTGCGGAGCCGCGGACACAAGCAACGACATTACCGGTGGCGCCCCACATAGGTGGGTTACCTTGTGCTCTGCGAGGGCTTGCCAGATTGGTTCGGCTCTCACCTCACGCAAACACACGTGGGTGCCAAACACCACAGCCATGGTCCATGGAAAGGCCCAGCCGTTGCAGTGAAACATGGGTAATGTCCATAAATAGACCGCATGACGTGGCAGGTTGGCGATCAGTGCGTTTCCTTGGGCGAGTAAATAGGCGCCCCGATGGTGGGAAACCACCCCTTTTGGATCACCGGTTGTGCCGGATGTGTAACTAAGGGAGATGGCATCCCATTCATCCTCTGGCATTAGCCAAGCAAAATCTGCATTACCACGCGCGATGAATGCGCTGTAGTCCACCGACGGGAGCTCTCCTGTTTCCGAGCCGGCATACTCCGGATCGTCGTAGACGATAAAAAGAGGCGCCACTTCAGCCAGAGCAAGTGCCGCCTCCGCCAAGGGAATAAAAGCGCGATCCACAATCAGAATGCGTGCGCCGGCATGATCGAGTTGAAAGGCGATGGTCTGTGCATCCAGCCGCGTGTTGATTGCATGCAGAACTGCCCCGGACATCGGTACGCCATGATGAGCCTCAAGCATCGGCGGAATGTTGGGTAGCAAAACTGACACGGTATCGCCTCGCTCAATCCCCTCGCTCACAAGCGCTGAGGCGAGCTGGCGGGAACGCCGATAAAATTCTGCGTAACTAATCCGTTGCGCTCCATGGATGATTGCCACATGCTCCGGCATAACCGCGGCTGCTCGCTCAAGAAACGTTAATGGGGTTAGCGGTTGGAAATTCGCTGGATTGCGATCCAAATCAGTATTAAATGGGTTACTCACTGATCCTGCCATTGCGGTGCCCGCTTTTCAATAAAAGCATTTATTCCTTCCTCAGCATCGCGCTTGAGCATGTTCTCCACCATGATCTGCGAGGTGTATTCGTATGCCTGTGCGAGTGTCATCTCGCGCTGACGATAAAACGCCTGCTTGCCAGTTGCTAACGTCATGCTCGATTTACTGGCGATCTTGGCCGCCACGCCCATGGTGTATTCACTGAGAGTCTCCTCCGACACCACCCGATTAATCAGGCCAATAGTTGCCGCTGTCTCTGCGTCGATCAGATCACCAGCAAGGAGCATTTCCATTGCGTTTTTATTGGAAACATTGCGGGACAGGGCAACCATCGGGGTTGAGCAAAATAGGCCAATGTTGACACCAGGGGTGCCAAACCGCGCGGTGGGCGCTGCGTAGGCAAGGTCACAGCTCGCGACCAACTGGCATCCAGCCGCCGTGGCAACACCGGTCACCTCGGCAATTACTGGTTTCGGATGATTCACGATCGTTTGCATAACACGCGCACAGGTCGCCATAGTTTCTACAAAAAAGGCTTTGCCGCTATCGGACGATTCGCGCGCCCGGGTGATCTCTTTTAAATCGTGGCCGGCACTAAATGCTGGTCCTGTTGCCGCAAGCACGATTACTCGAACCGCCCGATCGTCGGCGGACTGATCCAGTGCCGTTTGGAGTTGGCCCAGCATGTCCATCGATAGGGCATTGCGTCGGGCATTGTCGTCCAACATTAACCGCAAAATTCCGTTTTCCTGTGTTGCCTGAATCAACTGCATGGCAGCGCATCCTCCTTCGGGTTGGGCCGTGTGGCGAGTTCAAAACCCAAGAAACAGTCCGATATTCTTAGCATTCTAGACAATGAAGCTACGCGGCGCAGTGAAAGCGGTAACATCTGAGGGTCCCCAAAAAAAGGAATGCCGATGCCGCCCAGCTCCCAAAAAATTTCTCACAGCGCTGCCCACAGTGCTGCCGAAGAAAACATCAAGACGAAGAAGGGTTCCCATTCCTTTGGCTCGCGACCTAAGACTGATGCGATCGCACACGAGCAACCCGCTAAAGATGCACTGCTGGGAGCGCCAAGTACCCGCCCCGCAATCCACCCGGCCCCGCAATCGGCACCAAAAGGGCCTGGAATTGTTCACACTGTCGGCCAATCCGTGGGACAGGGGATGGCTCAATTAGGCCAAGCGGGGTACGACTCAGTTAATTCCGGACCCATGGGCGCATCAGGAAAGGCCGTAGACCAGGCGGCTAAGGCAGCTGGATACACCGGAATTTCGGTATCTAAAGGGGTCACCCACGGTTCCATTGCGGCAATCGCTACGGGCCGAATGCTGATGGAGGCAAGTGGTGCGAAGCCGACGGATGTGGCTTCGCAAGAGCGAGCGGCTTATCAACAGAGCAGGTCACAGGTGGCTCATTCGGATCTGATCGCCGATGCACATAAGCGGCTTGAAGGTGGCGAGGCAGCACCCGCTGACTTCCAGACCAAACAAAAATTGGCTGCAACTGAAAATTCTGACGACCGGACAAAAATCGCACAAGACCACATGGCGATGTACCGGGCAAAAAAAGAGCAAAGCAGCGGAGTACGCGTACCCCATCGATTAAAGGCCCGAACCGGGCAGTTGATGGGTGCCCTTACCCTCGGCAAAGCGGTGCAGGCAACCGGGCATCGCGCCGGTTATGAAGGAACGATGCAAGAGAGTGCGAATGTTTTGGGAGCCTCGGTCAAAAGGGGCTCTGACGAAACCACCGCGTATGGTCCCGGACAGCTTCCGCAAGAAGAAAAGTCTGGCCGGTTTGCTCAGGCGGCGGCCACCGTTCACCGAGGAATCAGTGGCGTAGGAGATGTCATGATGGGTGGGAACGGTAAGCAGGCGCTGCTTAAGGGTGAAAATGCAAAAGCGGTTGCCCAATCGGCTGGTGGGCTGCTGCGCGAAGGCGGGACCCACGCGGCCGGCAAATTCGCTGATCTTCACGGTGCGGCTGGTTTTGGTAAAACAATTGCGGACGGGCTAAGCAAAGTCGCCGGTGGGATTGTTTCGGGCGTTGGCTGGGGTCTTGGAAAGGTGACCGGAGTGGAAGCGGCGGCCAAGAACCAAGACAATGTGGATGCCGTGAAGAAATTCACGGGTGAACAAGGTGGAGTTTCCCGGGCTCAAGAGATTGAGGACCGCGGCTTTCACCCTCGCCCGCAAGCAAATGGGCTCAATGACTCTGAAGCAGGATTACCTTCCATCGACTTTGCAAAGCCCGGAGAGTCGTGGGGCGAAGCGCGCGAAAAGGCTGGGAGTCAAGGCAGAACGTGGAAAGATAATGGATTTCGTGGGGCCCTAAGCGGATTGGGCGCTGGCCTTTGGGGTGCGGCTCGAGGCGCGAAGAGCAATGTCCAAGGTCATTCAATGAAGGCTTTTCGCGGTGTGAAGAAAATGGCCAAGTCGGGACTCTCATCCATGAAAAGTGCAACATCTTGGCTGGGCAAAAAGCTCGGCTTAGGAAAGCGCGCTAAGCAAGAAGATCAAGGAATAGAAATGAGCCAGCTGTCCCACTAGTTCGGAGCTGACACCGACGGCGGTGTGGGAGTGTCCTGCGAGCCAATCTTCATTAGGCAGTTGTGTAACTAATGGCCTGCATGGGGCAGACGTCGACCGCATTGTCAACATCGTCTTGGCGGTCGTCGGGGACATCTTTGGTGTACTGGATGTTACCGTCACCGTCGAGCTGAAAAATATCCTCCGCTTCACATACGCACTGCCCATAGTTTTGGCATTTATCCATATCGATGTCAATTGTGAGCAAGGCTTCTCCTAGATTCTATGTACCGTTAAGAGGTAATGTCTTTGCGGTCAAACTTTAGCACCGCAATGGTGATCAAGATCAAGAAGGAAATAACCGAATACGAGATCCCACGATAGATATCTGTCCACTCAATCTCTTCATTGAGGAGTCCGATCCAGGCATTAGCGAAATTGGTGGGCAGCCATTCGCGCAGGGTGCCCAATGCCTCAATTGCCCCCAAGATATTGCTCACGATCACCACGATTACCGCTGTGCCAACAGCTGCGAGCGGAATATCGGTGATTACGCTCATGAGAAAGGCGATACCGGCTGCAAAAAGTAAGGAGAGAAACACGTAGGTCCCAATCGCGAGAATTCGCAGGAACGCTTCGGTCTCGGTAAATGGTCCAGCGGTGGGGGTGCTCAATGCTCCGGAACCGAATGCAATCAAGCCGATCAGATAGGACACCACGATAAGGATCAGAATTGAAACCGCCGAGAGGATGAGTGCGACGGTGAGCTTGGAAAATAGCAGGCGACGCCTAGGCACGGGAGAGATCAACAAGTAGCGCAGGGTGGACCAGGATGCCTCACTCGCCACCGTGTCACCGCAAAACATGGCGATCAAAATTAGGAGGAGAAAACCGGAAGCAAAAAACACCATGGTCAGTGCGAAGTTCCATCCGCCGGCTGTGGCTAAACCAACGAGGTCAAGATCCCCATCACCGAAGCCACCACCGCCATCTGAACTTGGCCCAAACTTCACGGCCGCAACAACAATGAGCGGAAGCGCAAGAATAAGCAGGAAAGCGACAAGGGTCCGTTTGCGAGTGAGTTGTCTGCGAAACTCAACGCGGATGGGTAGTGGACGTCCTAGTTGTTTCATCATTTCCCCACCGTCAGGTCGGTACCGATCATTTCCATGAATAGTTCCTCAAGGCTGCCATCGCCTCGATCACGCAGTAGTTCGGATACTTCACCGGTGGCAATCAAGTGACCGCGATGCATCACAACAACATGGGAACATGTTTG
>DEZY01000047.1:0-5751 GCA_002365735.1 Actinobacteria bacterium UBA3120 | reverse complement strand
GCATAAGCTTTCATGACGGACCGCATTTCCATGATCTGGGGCGGATCGAGTCCGTTCGTTGGTTCATCGAGAACTAACAGGTTCGGCTTACCCAACATCGCTTGGGCGATCCCGAGCCGTTGGCGCATGCCTTGGCTGTATGCCTTGACCTTGCGATCAAGTGCGCTCCCCAAATCGGCGATTTCTAGTACTTCATCAAGAAACGGATCGTTGGGGCGCCCGGTCGAGCGCCAATACAATTCCAGATTCTTTCGTCCGGTGAGGTGAGGCAGAAAACCGGGACCTTCGATTAATGCTCCGACCTGTTGCACAGCGGGGGCACCGAAAGTGACTTTTTCGCCGAAGAGTTCAATTTCACCTTCGGTGGGGGAGATGAGACCCATGATCATGCGCATGGTGGTGGTCTTGCCCGCCCCGTTGGGACCCAGCAGTCCAAGGACTACACCGGCGGGAACATCGAAACTCACATCGTTGACCGCTTGATAGCCACCCTTGTAGGTCTTACTTAAGCCGGAAACGTGAAGTGGAATCTGTACGGCTGCATCAGATTGGTCGGGTTCGGGTAGACCAACTGATCGGCTTCGGGTGATGAACAGAATAAGAAGTACCAGCAGCGCCACCGGGACGAGTGCAAAGAGCCACACCACGCCAGAATCTTGGCTCTGCACAGAAAGTTCGCCGACCAAGGGAAGGCTAACGGCAGGTGCGAGCATTGAGATTGTGTAGAGCCGCTGGTCTGTGGGTAGACGGTAGGACATGTCCGTGCTGGAAATAACCACGCGCAGTGACTCACCGGCGCTCACTTGGGTAACGATTGTCGGGAGGTCAAGGGTGAGGTTCTGCGCAGTGGTCGTGAGTTGATCAATGCGGATCGGCGCGACGAGCGCCTGCGGGAGAGTTGTTCTCCCATTGGCTGACACAACTTGCAGGCTCGCAAAAAGTACGGCATCTAAGACTTGCCTGTCACTGCTAATTGCAATCGAGACTTGACTCGATCCCACGACTGTTAATGCCTGCTCCAGCGGTGCACTTTGGAAAATGGCACTTTGCCCGGGGAAAGACGTTGTTGCAAAACTACCCGCGAGGCCTGCTAATGCCCCACCGAGCCCAGGGACCGAGGTGATTGTGGCGGGGGTGCCACCCGCGGGCGCAATTATTGTTTGCTCGGGACCAGCGATCACTATTTCCTGCTGTGAAGAACCAAAAAGCCCCGGATAGGAATCGGCGGTTGCGGTCACCGATTGCGGCCTGGTGTTTTGGGTGGAGACGCTCCCGCCCGGAATACTGACGTCAAATGCGGGAATGGGTGATTCGCTTTCCTGATTCAGTAAGTACTGGGTGAACCATTGCGTGATCACCTGGTCAAGGTGCTCGCGTTCGTCGGTTCCGCCATCATGGCCCATCCCGTGCCACATGACGGCAACCGGCGTTTGTGGATGTGCCGCCCGAATTTGCTGGACGTTCGCATTTGTTTGTGACAGTGGGAAAAGCGAGTCGGCTTGCCCGCCAGTGATCAATGCCGGCGCAGTGATTTGGTCCGTGATCGACTGCGGTGAAGATGCGCGCATAAGTTGGGCGTGTTCGGAAGTGACCTTGGCGCTCTGGGCTGATTGAACATATGCATCACACCACGCTGGACTGAAGCGACCGCAGTTAGTTACCTGCCCGTCATTGTTGACCAGCCCGCGACTGAAAAAGAATCCGGTCCACAGATCTTTGTAGGCACCCAGTTCCGAACCCTGGGCAATGCTTTGTCCAAAGAGTGAACTCTCCAGGTTATTCCACGTGATGTCAGATGCCAGTGCGTCAACGCGATCGTCGTAACCAGCGATCAGCAATGCGAGTGCTCCACCGTAGGAACCACCGGCGAACCCAATTACCGGATCATTGGGGAAATCAAGTTCGACTTCGGACCGACTCGCTAAATAATCGATGATCCGTGCGGCGTCAGCTACCTCGAAGTCGGGTGAATTGACCGAGATTAATCCGGTTGACTTGCCAAATCCGCGTGCCGAATAGGCGAGCACCACAAAACCGGCTGAGGTAAGCGCATCTGCTTGGTCTGCTAATCCGGTTTTGTCGCCACCGAATCCATGGGCCAAGACAATGGCAGGGGCGGGTATCTGGTTGGGGAGATAAAGATCTGCATCGAGCTCAACGGGATTGGGGTCAGTTGCTGATAGCGGGCCGCCGGTAATTGTGACCACTTCGGGGTTTGTTTCTGCCCAAGCACCAGGGCTCATGACCAATCCGAGGAGGACGAGCGCTGAACCAAGTGCGATCAGGCGTCGAATTGGACTCACTGCCCCACTCTAAGTCGCATAAGTCTGGGCTGCGCGCTGTGGTTTCTGGGGAACCGTAACGACGCATTCGTGGCAGACCTGCGAAGATGGGTCCGTGGATCCAGGGAAGTCAGTTCTCAGCCCGAACCAACGTGAGCGTGCCTTGGGTGCACTTGCTGAATCGGAATTTGATCTGTTGGTGATTGGTGGCGGTGTCACTGGCGCTGGAACTGCACTTGATGCTGCCTCACGCGGATTGAGTGTGGCCCTTGTTGAAATGCGAGATTGGGCCTCGGGAACGTCGAGTCGATCTGGAAAGCTTTTTCACGGCGGGCTGCGGTACTTAGAACAATTTAATTTTGGTTTGGTCCGCGAGGCATTGAAAGAGCGTGGCCTGATGTTGGAGAAACTTTGTCCGCATCTGGTACATCCCATTGAATTTATTTATCCCATTGAACATCGGGTGTGGGAGCGCGCGTACATGGGTGCGGGACTTTTTCTGTACGACACAATCGGTGGAGCCGGTGCCGTGCCACGTCACAAACACTTAAGTCGCAAGCAAGTCCTTGCGCGGGCGCCAGGACTCGACCACAAAAGCTTGGTGGGCGGGATCTCATTTTTTGATGCGCAGGTTGATGACTCCCGCCACACACTGGAACTTGTTCGTACCGCTGCCGCGTATGGTTCCGTGGTTGCGCCAGCGTTGAAAGTCGTGCGCCTTTCACATGATGACACTGGGGCGGTCAACGGCGCTGACGTGAAAGATCTTGAAAGTGGGAATGAGTTCCACATCGCGGCTAAGACAGTGATTAACGCGACCGGCGTGTGGACTGATGCGCTACAAGAGATGGCTGGTGGCCATTCAGATTTTTCTGTACAGGCATCAAAGGGTGTTCATATTTTGGTTCCGCGGGACCGGATCGACTCAGAAGTGTCCGTCTTCGTTCGGGCCGAGGACAGCGTCTTGTTTATCCGCACCTGGGGGGCGCATTGGTTGATTGGAACAACCGACACTCCGTGGGAACAAGGACTTGATCACCCGGCGGCCAGTGCCAGTGACATTGAATACCTTTTGCGAAACGTGAATCGAGTGCTCAATGTCGAGCTCGGGGTTGCAGACATTGACGGCGTATACGCAGGATTACGCCCACTCATCAAGGGAAAGGAAGGTGCGACCAGTGATTTGAGTCGGGAACACGCGGTGGAAACCACTGTTCCGGGGTTCACCACGGTTGCCGGTGGTAAATACACCACCTATCGGGTTATGGCCGAAGACGCGGTCAATGCTGCCATCGCTGATCTGCAAAGCCGAGGACTCATTGACACAGTGGCGAATTCTGATACCGAAAATATCCCCTTGATTGGTGCTACCGACTTGGCCGAGGCCCAAACCCGGTTGCAAGCGAATGCAAAGAGCTTTGGGGTGAGCTCCGAGGGAGTCGATCACTTGCTCAAGCGCTACGGGTCGATGGTGGGTGAGCTGATCTCGATCTTGAAATACCGGCCAGAACTGGCCGCGCCGATTGCTGGTGAAGTTGCCGGTGGGCCGGGGTATTTGCGGGTCGAGGCTCTGTACGCGGTAACCCACGAAGGGGCACTCCATATTGATGACATTCTCACCAGGCGCACCCACCTGTCCATTGAAACTCCCGACCAAGGGTTAGCGGCTGCGGAGGAGGTAGCCCAAATAATGGGTGCTGAGTTGGGCTGGGACGAGCAGCGGATTCAGATTGAGCTGACGCACTACCAAGATCGGGTGGCTGCTGAGCGGGAAGCGCACACAGCCGTTGATGATTCAGGTGCCATGTTAGCCCGGAATCGGGTGCCAGATATTCGCCTCACTAGGGTGTGACACTTAAGTGGTCCGGAGCAATGAAAGTGGGAATCGTGGAAAAAGAGATTGTTGATTCAAATGAAATCGAAGTGGGAGACGACCTCTCGGTTAACATTATTCTCGACGAAAATGATCAAGTTGTTGGCGCAGTTGCAGACGAAGTAATTGTCGCAACCGGGCCTGAAGGTTCAGTAGTGGACGAAATAATCGACG
Organism: Actinobacteria bacterium UBA3120; assembly: GCA_002365735.1. Taxonomy (GTDB): domain Bacteria; phylum Actinomycetota; class Actinomycetes; order S36-B12; family S36-B12; genus UBA4592. The sequence continues at coordinate 1,422 of DEZY01000047.1, read as the reverse complement.
TACTTGATGCTGACGGCAAATTGGTAATCGAAGACGAAACCATGACCGTCTACGACACTGATGCCAACGTAATGTCGCGTGAAGAGGAAATTCGGATTCCACTCGTAGACTAATTTCTCCAGCCCCCCTTGCTATAGTTTGGCACAGGGGGGTCGTCATGTCCGGGGTGTTGCGTGGCAGGTCCAGCGTTCGCATTTCACTTGTTGCTGTTGTGATGGCAGCATTAACATTTGGCTTTGCGCCAGTCGGGTCGGCTGCTACCAAAGTTGATCCGATTCGAATTTTGAACTCCCTACCGGTTTCGAGCGAAGCTACTTCCGGTTACAGTCGCGCGCTTTTTAGCCACTGGTCCGACCTTGACGCTGATGGTTGTGACACGCGTGAAGAAGTTTTGATCCAGGAGCGGGTGTCTGGTCAAGTGTCCGGATGCAAAGTTGTGAATGGTAAATGGGTTTCCCAGTTCGACGGCGTCAGCACCACCAATTCGAGTAATTTCGACATTGATCATTTCGTCCCTTTGAAGGAAGCGTGGGATTCCGGCGCGTGGCGTTGGGATCGTGGAACGCGACAACGTTACGCCAATGATCTGGGATACGCGTTGTCTTTGATCGCGGTGAGCGCAAGCTCCAATCGATCAAAGGGCGCGCGAGATCCGGCGCAATGGTTGCCCAATCAGAATCGATGCCGGTATGCGAAGAGCTGGATTGGGGTTAAGTTTCGGTGGCGATTGTCTGTGGATAGCAGAGAAAAAAGGAGTTTGGACAGAATCTTGGCCAATTGCTCGGAACGGATGAAGATTCCGCCACGAGCGTCGACCAAGACTGCCACACTTACTGCGCCAAGCGGGGGTACGTCGCAAGCCGGAGCAGATCCTCGTTTTGGCACTTGTGGCGCAGCGATTAAGGCGGGCTTTGGCCCTTACCTAAAAGGAACTGACTCGCAGTATTCGTGGTACATCGATCGTGATCGTGATGGAGTTGTCTGCGAGTAGTTGCTACCCCGGAAGAGGCAGAAATTCAATCGTGCTTCCTGCTTCAACCGGTGCTGTGACAATTGCGAATCCAGTAGAAGTGCTGAGCCCGCGCAACATCGCCGATCCGCTGTACAAAGCAGGGACAAATTCCTGATTCTCGATGGTCCCGGGCACTAGGCGGCTGCCCGACTTCCCGCCTTTGAGGGACTGCGAGGTAGGAATTGACACCCCGACCGGTAATTGCTGGCCCAGCATTTTGCTAATTATTGGTTGAGCCAGAGTAATGAGCGCAACAACCGCCGCAAGCGGATTTCCGGGAAGTCCAATGATCGGGTACTTTCTGTCCTGGCTAACTGCCAACTTCATTGGGTGTCCGGGGCGAACGGCAACTCCGTCGACTAACACCTGACCCTGTGCGAGCTTGATTGCGGCCTTGAAGTGATCTTTCG
>DEZY01000073.1:4814-5088 GCA_002365735.1 Actinobacteria bacterium UBA3120 | reverse complement strand
GGAAAACCACGCTATTTAATTGTATTGCGGGAACGTTGCCCGCCACTTCGGGCTCCGTGGAGTTCGATGGAACAAATGTGACGTCATGGTCTGATAGCAAGCTGGCCAACTTTGGTCTTGTTCGCACTTTCCAACTGATGCGACCATTCGGCTCGATGACGGTCTTGGAAAACGTAACTGTCGCGGCGTTGCTACGGCATAAAGATTTTAAGGATGCCTCGGCGATAGCTGGCAAAGTCTTAATTCAAGTGGGTCTAGATCACTATTCGTACCA
>DEZY01000073.1:4359-4669 GCA_002365735.1 Actinobacteria bacterium UBA3120 | reverse complement strand
CCGTGACCTGCCAACTGCGGCGCTCAAACGTTTGGAGTTGGCCCGGGTTTTGGCGCTTGAACCTAAGGCCTTGCTACTCGACGAAGTCTTGGCCGGATTGGTTCCCGCCGAACGCCAACCGGTAATTGATCTTCTCAAACTAATTCGCGACCAAGGCACCACGTTGCTTTTTGTTGAGCATGTCATGCAGGCTGTCATGCAGCTATCTGATCGGGTTCTCGTTCTCAACCACGGTGAAAAGTTGGCACTAGGTACTCCCGCGCAAGTTTCGTCGAATCCGGAAGTTGTTGAGGCCTATCTGGGAGACGAG
>DEZY01000073.1:2092-4250 GCA_002365735.1 Actinobacteria bacterium UBA3120 | reverse complement strand
ACAACCCTCCGAGCGATCTCAGGGCTGATCGGAACCCGAAAGGGCTCTATGGTCTTTAACGGTGAAGACGTGACGGGGACGCGCAGTGATCTCATGGTCGCACTTGGCGTAGTTCAGGTCGCAGAAGCCAGGGAGCTATTTGGCACACTGACCGTGGAAGAAAATCTGAGCATGGGTGCGTGGACGACACCCCGAAATGAGCGAGCCGACACCGAGGCCTTCGTACTTGACCTGTTCCCGATTCTTAAAGAGCGTCGCCGGCAAGCCGCCGAAACGATGAGTGGCGGACAGCAGCAGATGCTCGCGATCGGGCGAGCCTTGATGTCTCAACCGCAACTGTTGATGCTCGATGAGCCAAGTATCGGATTGGCGCCCAAACTGGTGTCATTGGTTCTGGAATCTGTACAGCGAATCCGTGATACGGGCACAACGATTCTCATTGTTGAGCAGAATGCAGCAGCAACTTTGGCACTGAGTGACCGCGCCTACATCATGGAAAACGGGAAAATCGCGTTTGAAGGGCAAGGCACCCACCTGTTAGACGATGAACGGGTCCGCCAAGCCTATTTGGGCATGTAGTCGCGGTGGATCCAATCACAGCCGCGCAGACCTTGCAGGTCGCTATTTGGGTGCACGGGCTTACCCCTAGCCAAGTGCCAGAATCTGTGAAACTGCGGCATAAATTGGTTCTCGCGGATTTGCTCACGGTGAGTGCTGCTGGCGCGCAGCTGCCGGAGTACCAAAAACTGTTGAGCGTTTGGCCAAAGCCTGATGGCTCCGTGCCAATTCCTGGCGTGGACTTCACAACCAATGCCGATACGGCGGCTTGGCTTTTCGGGACAACCGCAGTCGCACTTGAGTTAGACGAGGGCAGCAAGTTCGCCAAAGGCCACCCTGGTTCTCACGTTATTCCTGCTGTGTTATCGCTAGCTGCTGACATCGGTGCGCGAGGGGAAGAGGCAATGCTGGCCATTATTGCCGGATACGAAGTATCGGCCCATTACGGACAAGCGACCGCTCTACATACCGGAGTTCATCCGCACGGCAACTGGGGGATCGTTGGTGCGGCAGCAGCCTGCGCCAAGTTGTCTGGTCTTGATCCTGATGCAATTGCGGCAGCCATGGACCATGCGAGCGGCATGGTTTTAGCGACGGCTTTCATTAGCGCCCTGGATGGCAACTTGGTTCGAAACTCCTGGATGGGAGTGACAGCAACGAGTGCGCTCGCTTCCGTTCGAATGGCGCAAGCCGGCATCGCCGCCAACACAGGTACTGCTGATGCAACCCTGGGTGGCACCCTGGGTGATTTTTCCCCAGAAATTCTGACCGACGGGCTGGGCGAAGTGTGGGAAGTGGAGAAGAACTACTTCAAGCGCCATTCCGCCTGCGCATTCACCCACCCACCGATTGACGCAGCACTGAATTTGCGAGAGCAACTGCGTGAGTTTGGAATAGACCTTACGGTTGATAGTCACCGTGTGCGTGAAATTCGCGTGGATAGTCACTATCTTGCAATTGGCCTAAATGACAGGGAGCCGCGATCGCGCCTGTCAGCGATGTTCTCAATTCCTTACGTGATTGCGGTTGCTCTGATCGACGGTGAGGTCACTCCGCGCCAACACGATTCCCTGCGCATCCAAGCCGAAGACGTCCTAGTACTCGCTTCCAAGGTGAGCGTCGTCCATGATGAAGAATTTTCTCGCCGACTCCCGCACTATCGGGCGGCGAGCGTGCACATCTGGTGCGATGACGATTCAGAGTTTTCGTGTTCGGTTGACCAACCCATCGGGGACAGCGACTTCCAGCCGCTGGGTGAAGGCGAGCTGATTGCTAAAGGGGAGTCACTAATTTCTCCAGAAGCAGTGGCTCGCATGTGGGAGTACGCTCAGGCAATTAGCAACACGCCGGACATTCGACATCTATCCCCGTTGTTAACCAAGATATAGAAACGTCTGAGAAGGAGAAAATGCACATGCGCGTACTTGCTATCACACCAATTCATGTCGGTCCAGAGGAATTAGCCAGGCGCCAACGTCGCTACGATCGACTGGCGCCGGAAGGCATGTCCGTAACGGTTGTGGATCTGCCAATTCAGGCACCGACCGCCCTGGGAACCGACGCCGATGTAGAAGCGAGCGACCACTTGGTTGCCGAAGTG
>DEZY01000073.1:0-2052 GCA_002365735.1 Actinobacteria bacterium UBA3120 | reverse complement strand
GCCGCCATGACGGAGAATTCGATTACGTATTGCCGGATTGTGTCCTTGATCCTGGTGTGGAAGCCGAGCCTGCATCTGAGGCGGAGCGCGTGGTGGGGCTACTGCAGCAGGCTATGGTTCAGGTCGCCGCAACAGGTGAGCGCTACGGAGTAATTGTGCGCAATCAAGCCATTGCCAAAGAAATGCGACGCAGGCTGGAGCTGTACTCGCTGGGTGAGAATCTTGTTGACATACACGTACTTGATTTACCGTTCGAAGCGGTTACAGATCATGAAATGTGGAATAACGCGATGAACCAAGGTGTGCGCACCTTGGGTGCCAGCGGAGCGAGCACAGTGATCAATGGATGCAGTGCGGTCGATCTTGCAGATGAGGATCTGGGCGTGAACGTGATCGATCCAACGCAAGCGGCACTCGCCCAAATCGCACGCGCTCAAAATTGACATGGCCGACGTCGATTTTATTGTCGCGGGGGCAGGTGGAGGTCTAGTTGGAGCGCTGCGGGCAGCCGAGCTAGGTGCATCGGTGCTGGTAGTGGAGGCCAGTGAACATTATTTGCGCGGTAACAACACTTCAATGTCTACAGCCATGTTCCCTGGCGCGGGAAGCAAGTGGCAGGTAGCTGCTGGGCTTGTAGATTCACCTGAAATCTTTGCGTCGGATATTTACAAAAAAACAAGGGACTCTGCCTATCCGACCTTGACCGGAGCATTGACACGAGTGAGCGCACGACTTGTGGAGTGGATGTCTGAGGGTTTAGACGTTCCGCTGGAACTGGTCACCGATTTCCATTACCCGGGCCATAGCGTTGATCGTTGCCATACGGTCCCTGGCCGCAAGGGCGACCGGGTCCTGACTCACTTGACCGGTCGAATCGCATCAAGTGATCTGATTGACATGATGATTCCGGCTCGACTTGTCGGAGTCGTTCGCGAATCCAACGGGGAGCTGGCAGCGGAAATTGAAACGCCCGGGGGAAAGAGCGAGATCATTACTGCTCGATCTGTCTTGATGGCAACAAACGGCTACGGCGCCAACACAGAGATGGTGAACCAATTTATCCCAGAAATAGCTTCTGCCCTTTACCACGGGAGCGAAAAGTCAATCGGAGATTCCATTCGGATTGGCGAGGGATTTGGCGCGGCAACTGGATTCCTGGACGCGTATCAGGGTCACGCGGCAATTGCGGTGCACGGTTCGACGCTCGCCGGGTGGGCAACGGTGATGCACGGGGCGGTACTGGTGAACATCGACGGAGAGCGTTTCGGGGATGAAACTTGTGGCTATTCCGAATATGCCGCAATTTTGGCTCGGCAACCTGAAGCCACTGGATGGCTAATCTTTGATCAGCGCATCCATGACCTATGCCTGTCATTTCGTGATTTCGAGGAGACTGTGGAAAGTGGCGCCCTGCGGGTGGCCGATGATGTTGAAGAGCTGGCAAAAGCCACGTCCCTACCGGCGGATCGACTCAAGGGAACCCTGGAAAAAGTGCAAGCGGTCGCCTCGGGAGATGGAGTGGATCCGCACGGTCGGTTGTTCTTTGAAGCACCGATATTGGCGCCCTATATTGCAATCAAGGTCCGTCCCGCTCTGTTTCACACCCAAGGTGGGGTGTTAGCCGACGCACATGCGAATGTCATTACGACCGCAGGCGAGGTAATTCCAGGACTATATGCTTCTGGCGGCGCCGCAGCTGGAATCTCCGGGCACGGCGCTTCGGGCTACCTGGCGGGTAACGGCTTATTGAGTGCATTCGGCATGTCATTCCTGGCAGCCGAAAGTTTTCTCACGAAGCCAGCCGATTAATCCGCACAAAAGTGTGCGTCATGCCCTGGCGTTAGTAGTTCTGACGCCCATCATTTCGTTCGTTGCATCCGCCTCAACTGGTACGTTCGGCAGATGAGAGCCTCATTTCGAAAATCCTATGGCGGGTTTGAGACGCTACGAATTGTTGAGGTAGGAATCCCCTCGGTGGGTGCGACGGAGATTTTGGTTCGGGTAATGGCAAGCTCGGTGAGTCGAACTGATAGCGGAGTGTTGCGAGGTAAG
>DEZY01000009.1 GCA_002365735.1 Actinobacteria bacterium UBA3120 | reverse complement strand
TGAATCAGAGCCTGAATCAGAGCTTGAATCAGAGCTTGAATCAGAGCTTGAACCCACCGCTGAATCAAGGGCCGCATAGCCGCCTGCCGGGTAGGGAACGCTCAACATCAAACCGGATTCGCCACCAAGCAGCTCCGGAAACCGATTAGTGATCGCGGGAACGCCAACGGCAAGCCCCAGAGTCAAACCTGCCAGATAAGGCCCACGCAAACGCGCAGCGAGTCCACCGATTATTCCACCGATGAGGATGCCGCCGAGGCCCGCAAAAACCATCGACCACACGGCATTCCACTGCCAACCGATCAGGGGAACGGTCTGCCAGTTCATGGAAGTGAGCGCGAATACGTAGCCACCCACCGCCATCAGTGCACCATTGCCCAGGGACACCTGACCCGAAAGTCCCACCAAAATGGTCATGCCAAACATTGCCGTTGCATACATGGCAACTAATGCAAGATAGGAACTGTACAGCGGATCGATGTTGTTGTTAAGTAGGAGCAAAAGCAGCCAGACAACACCCACAATTACTGCGTGCCACATGATGCGATTGCCGGGGAAGGTACGCAAATTTTTCACGTTGTTCACACTGACCTCGCTCCGTGGTGGCCAAAGACTCCATCAGGTTTAAGTAAGAGATTCAGCGCAAGCAGCACCAGGGCGATGATGGGCGCATTGCCGGAGTCGCTGTATCCAGACACGAGAGAAATAACCAGCCCGGTACCGATACCGAATGTCACTGCGCCGATTAGCGAATCAAGTCCGCCAATCACGGCGGCCGTAAATGCGAACACCAACAAAATATCAAAGCTGTTGGGTGAAATCGTTGACACGGGGGCAATGAGTACTCCCCCGATTGCACCCGTTGCGCCAGCAATCGCCCATCCGCTGATCAACATCCGGTTCACACGAACGCCAGAAAGCCTGGCAACTTCAGGGTTAAAAGCTGATGCCCGCATGGACAGACCCAGCGAAGTTTTGGTGAAGAGAAGAGTAAGACCGATAACCAGTGCAGCGGTAACGCTCAGTACCAAGATGTCATAGAGCGAAATTGGCCAAATCCTGCCAGCAAACTCCAGGCCCGCGTTGTCGACTGGCGGAATAAAGCCTTGTGGGTCACCACCCCAGATCATGCCGGCCCCGGCCTGCAGCGCGATCAGCACACCGAAAGTGGCAATGATGGCGCCAGTTGAATCACTATTCTTTACTGGACGAATTACCAGGAAGAAAACAATTACTCCAAGAACTGCGCCAGCGCCGACGGCTACGACCAGCGCCAATAGCCAGTTTCCGGTTTCTTGCTGGATGGTGAGCGCCACGTAGGTCGTGAACATGGCTTGACCCACTTGCGCAAAGTTGACCATGCGAGTTGAACGCCACACTAGGACCAGCGCAAGAGCCATCAGCGCAATTACTGCGCCGTTACTAAACCCTCCGAGAAGGTAGTCAATGAAATTGGTCATGACTTAGTACCCCAGATACGCATGTCGAAGTTCCTCATCAGACGAGATTTCGTGGGCTGGTCCAGATTTAACGACCTCGCCCAGGTTAAGCACCACACCCGTCGTTGCCACGCGCAGTGCAGTTACCGCATTTTGTTCAACCAAGAGCACGGCCAAATTCGTTTCGGCGGCAAGTCGGCTCACGAGTTCAAGGATTTGGGTCACGATCAGTGGCGCCAGACCCAGTGACGGTTCATCAAGCAACAGGCACTTCGGGTCAGACATGAGGGCCCGCCCGATTGCCAGCTGCTGACGTTCTCCACCGCTGAGAGTGTCTGCCCGCATACTCGCTCGCTCGCCAAGGATGGGGAACAAATCAAAGACAAGATTTTTTGATGCCCCTCGGTCAGACCTGTCTCGCCACAGTCCACCGAGACGAAGATTTTCTTCGACCGTGAGTTCGGGGATGGTAGATCGACCCTCCGGTACTAGCGCGAGTCCATTGCGGACGATGTCTTCGGGTTTATTGCCAGCAATTGATCTGCCGTTGAAGAGGACCTGGCCCGATTGAGGTGTAACGAGTCCGGCGAGGGTTCGCATCAGGGTTGACTTCCCGGCGCCGTTAGCACCGATGACCGCGGTGACTTCACCGCGAGGAACCGTGAGGTTCATTCCGCTCAGCGCTTTGACCGCACCGTAGGAGACGCACAGGTCAACTGTTTCTAGCATCAGTGTTCCCCTCCGTCGTCTCCGAGATAAGCGGCAAGTACTGCAGGGTTAGTGCGAACTTGTTCAGGTGTGCCGGAAGCGATGACCTTGCCTGCATCAAGTACCCAAATGAGATCGCACACTTCCATGACCAGTTCCATGTGATGCTCGACGAGCAACACCGTCCGCTCGGGCGTCCAGCTCCTGATCATGCGGCCAAGCTCGGCCATGTCACTTGCACTGATCCCACCTGCAGGTTCATCGAGAAGGAGAACTTTGGGGTCCGAGATCAAGCTGCGTGCAATCGCAACCCGCTTTTGAACGGGGTACGGCAATTCGCCCGGGTACCGATCTGCGGAATCTGCAATTCCAAATTCGCCCATTATTTCCATTGCCTGCGCACGGAGTTTGTTTTGCGCTGAGTCCGCCCACGGTGCACCCAGTGAATCGGCAACAATTCCGCTTTTCACCCGGGCCGACCCACCAAGCATGACGTTTTCCAATGCAGTCAGTGATGCGAAAAGTCCCACGCCTTGCAGTGTGCGCGAGATGCCAAGTTTGGTCAGGTGGTGGGTCTTAATGTGCTTCAGTTTCTTGCCATCAAATCTGACGCTGCCTTCATCGGGCGTGAGGAAGCCACTCATTACGTTAAACACCGTGGTCTTGCCGGCACCATTGGGGCCGATCAAGCCGGTAACCGCGCCTTCCGGTACGCCGATACTCACGTCGTCGAGAATCTTGAGTCCACTCAGCGTGATGCTGACGTTTTCAACGGCAAGCAGTGGATGCGTCAGCGGTAGAACGTATTTCACGTGAGCCTCGCATCCTTCCTGTGAACCAAAATATCTTCAAGTGCGCATATTAACTCTTAAGTCTGTATTTATTATCCAGATTGGTCAATGCGAATCGCAATTGTTTTCCCAATACTTTACAAGAGCACTAAAAAGGCCGCGCACCAGCAGATGCGCGGACTTTTATAAAAGTGCTGTAACTCTATTCCTCTTCGGTGAGAAGTGAGCGAGTCCGACTGGGGTCAATCTGAACTCCAGGGCCCATGGTCGAGGAAACGGTGGCTTTCTTAATGTAGCGACCTTTTGACGACGATGGCTTCAAGCGAAGGATTTCGTCGAGCGCTGCGCCGTAGTTCTCCACGAGCTGCTCGGGGGTGAAAGAAGACTTTCCGATCGGGAACTGAAGATTGGAGTGCTTATCAACTCGGAATTCAATCTTTCCGCCCTTAATGTCACCCACTGCCTTTGCCACGTTCATGGTGACTGTTCCAGTCTTAGGGTTTGGCATGAGGCCACGTGGACCCAGTACCTTGCCAAGGGTTCCGACCTTACCCATGAGGTCAGGCGTACATACCGCTGAATCAAAATCGGTCCAGCCGCCAGCAACCTTGGCAATCAGGTCGTCGGAGCCAACAAAGTCTGCACCAGCTGCGCGGGCTTCTTCAGCCTTTTCGCCGTTTGCAAAAACTAACACTCGGGCAGTCTTACCGGTGCCGTGTGGCAGGTTGACGGTGCCGCGAACAAGCTGATCGGCCTTACGGGGGTCAACACCCAGACGCATCGAAACTTCAACCGATGAATCAAATTTGGTTGCCGTGGTTTCTTTGACTAGGCGAGCTGCCTCAATCGGTGAATAGAGGTTGTCTACTTCAATTTTTTCGGCTGCTGCTAGGTAAGCCTTACTGCGCTTCATATCTGCTCCTTTAACTTGTGCAGGAATTTCCTGCGTGCAGGCTGTGGTGTACGAGCCGCGCTGGCTCTCCCACGTCTTGCTGGACTTACTGATCTCACTTGTTGCTCGTTATGCAGAAACGGTGATTCCCATTTGGCGTGCGGTGCCCTCAATGATTTTCATTGCTGCATCGACGTCATTAGCGTTGAGGTCTGGCATCTTCGTTTCAGCGATTTCACGAACCTGCGCTTGGCTGATACTGCCGGCCTTAACGGACTGCGGTGTTCCTGAACCCTTTTCAAGGCCAGCAGCCTTAAGAATCATGCGTGATGCTGGTGGGGTCTTGAGGATAAAGTCGAACGAACGGTCTTCATAGACCGTAATCTCGACGGGGACAATGTTGCCCTTTTGTGCTTCTGTTGCGGCGTTGTATGCCTTGCAGAAGTCCATAATGTTCACGCCGTGCTGACCCAGTGCGGGTCCAACGGGTGGTGCTGGGTTCGCTGCGCCGGCTGGAATCTGAAGTTTGATCAATCCGGTGACTTTTTTCTTCTTCGGTGCCATTGTGTTTCCTTCTTGTGTGTGGGGACTTATCGTGTGGGGATTTAAATTAAATTAGTTGTTTGCGTCAATCTGACTGAAGGCCAACTCGACGGGGGTTTCGCGTCCAAAGATTTCGACCAGGCCGGTCACCTTTTGAGCTTCCAGGTTGATCTCAGAAATAATTGCATGCAGCGTGGCGAATGGGCCGTCAACAACGGTAACCGAATCACCCACACTGAAATCAACGCTAATCGGAGCGGCTGTTGCCAATGCACCGCCACCCTTGCCTCCCGCTGCTCCAGCCACAATCTTCTTTTCAGGCTCTGGTGCGAGGATGGCGATTACTTCATCGAGTGAAAGTGGGGCAGGCGTGTGGCCGTGGCCCACGAATCCAGTAACTCCAGGGGTGTGTCGAACTACACCCCATGATTCATCGGTGAGGTCCATGCGGACCAGCACGTAGCCTGGGAACTTATTTCGGCGAATTTGCTTCCGCATTCCACCCTTGATCTCGGTAACTTCCTCCATGGGAACTTCGACCTGGAAAATATAATCTTCCATGTTCAAGGTCTGGCTGCGTGCTTCCAAGTTTCCCTTGACCTTGTTTTCATAGCCTGCGTAACTATGAATTACATACCAGTCACCGGGAGCAGCCCGCATCGAGATTTTGAATTCTTCGACTAAGTCTTCTTCGGCGTCGGCTTCGTCGGCTTCAGCTTCAGCCACAATTTCTTCGGCCTCGGCCACAACCGCTGCCTCAGCTTCGTCTTCGGCTTCCTGGGCGTCTTGAACGATTTCATCGGCGACTACTTCAGCAACCACTTCGGCAACCACTTCGGCCACCACTTCGGCAACCATCTCAGGCACGACTGCCTCAACAACTTCTTCGTTCGCGGGTGCGTCAGGGGCAAATGGATCCGTAGGGACCGGTTCATTCACGTCAGACACATTCTCTTCAGACACGAGTCGCTTACTCCTTTAGATACTTATGGCAATGAGTGAAGTCCTATTGCGTTGTCGGGGCTAACCGAAAACGAATAACACTCCTCTGGTGAAAACAAAGTCGTATATGGCAATTATTCCGGCCATTAGTAGTACAAAAAAGACAACGACGATTGTGTAGTTGATTAGTTCTTTTCGCGTCGGCCAAATGACTTTGCGAAGTTCAACCACAACCTGCCGAATAAATAAAGCCAAGCGCGAGAAAATATTCTTCTTTTCGTCGCGCGAGCCTCCGCTTTCGCCCTTGGGCTTAGCGTCGGTGTCCACCATGTCTTCTCCGCTCACACTCTGGTCGGTCTTTGTTGCCTTCGTCCTGCCGTCGTACTTTTTCGTCTTACTTAGTCCCGGCTTTCACCGGTTCGCAGGGCTGGAGGGACTTGAACCCCCAACCCCCGGTTTTGGAGACCGGTGCTCTACCAGTTGAGCTACAACCCTTTAGTAGGCATGCTTACGCAAAGACCTACTGCGGGGAGCGAGTCTACGGTCTAACCCACTCCTCACACGTGGGCGGGTCTGTCGGGCTTGAGGTTCCCCTGACATTATTGCCCCATGGCGACCCACTCCTCCCCAATAAACCCCCTAGCACGCAACCGAGTCTCGGCCCGGATCGGCGCGATCGCCGAATCTGCGACCCTGGCAGTTGACGCCAAGGCCAAGGCCCTGATTGCCGCTGGGCGTCCGGTTATCGGTTTTGGAGCCGGTGAGCCTGATTTCCCGACCCCGGATTACATAGTCGAGGCAGCGATCGCCGCTTGCCGCGAGCCCAAATGGCACCGATACACCCCGGCTGGTGGACTCCCCGCCCTCAAAGAAGCGATTGCCGCCAAGACCGCCCGCGACTCAGGTTACGAAGTGGCACCCAACCAGATTCTGGTGACCAACGGTGGGAAGCAGGCCCTCTACAACGCATTTGCCACGCTACTTGATCCCGGCGACGAAGTAATTTTGCCCGCCCCGTACTGGACGACCTACCCCGAATCGATCAGGTTGGCCGGAGGAAAGCCGGTAGTCGTTCTCACCGACGAGACAAGTGGGTACCGGGCATCGATTGAGCAACTGGAAGCGGCTCTCACCCCAGCGACCAAGGCACTTGTCTTCGTATCTCCCTCAAACCCCACCGGCGCGGTGTACTCCCCGCAAATGGTCAAAGCAATTGGCGAATGGGCCCTAGCAAAAGGCATCTGGGTCATTACCGATGAAATATATGAACATCTGGTCTACGGGGATGCAGTCTTCTCCTCGATCCCAACCCTGGTTCCCGAACTCGCGGACCGTTGTGTCGTGATTAACGGTGTCGCTAAAACGTACGCAATGACCGGCTGGCGGGTTGGTTGGATGATCGCCCCGGCAGATGTCACTAAGGCAGCGACAAACCTGCAATCCCACGCAACATCAAATGTGGCAAATGTTTCCCAAATCGCGGCCCTCGCGGCGGTGAGTGGCAACCTCGATGCGGTTGATCACATGCGGGTTGCTTTTGACCGCCGACGCACCCTCATGGTTGACCTGCTCAATGGGATTCCTGGGGTGAACTGCCCATTACCCGAAGGCGCTTTCTACGCATACGCGTCCGTTGTGGAGCTACTGGGCAAATCCATTGATGGCACAGTTGCGAATTCTTCAAGTGACCTCGCCGCCATTATTCTAGACAAGGCTGAGGTCGCAGTCGTTCCGGGCGAGGCTTTTGGAACACCAGGATTTTTCCGACTGTCCTATGCAACTTCGGACGAAAACATCACTGAAGGGATTTCTCGGATGCACAAGCTGTTGGCCAGTGCCACCGACTAAATGTGCGTGAGTTGATCCAGTTCGCAATTGATTAACACTGGTTCGACCTTGAGTTCGATACCAAACGAATTGAATACCTGTTGCCGAATGTAACTTGCCAGTTCAATTACTTCACGCGAACTCCCAGAATCGACGTTAGCGATTGCCAAAGTGTGATTGCGCGAAACCCGAACTCTCGAATCACTATCGGCTAGGCCGAATCCCTTAGTGATTCCAGCTTTCTCAATCAACCATGCCGCGCTCAGTTTTACGCTCGTACCTGCCAGCGAGTTACTTTCCTTCAATGAATACGTCGGACATCCCAGTGGAGCGTTCCCGTGAAGAACCGTTGGATTGATGAAAAAAGACCCGGTGCTATTGGAGTCAGCGTCTGCCGAATCAAGCACCATGCTTTTCATTCCCCGTAATCGCAGAAC
>DEZY01000094.1:5518-5689 GCA_002365735.1 Actinobacteria bacterium UBA3120 | reverse complement strand
GAGCGATCCTGATCCCGAAGGGTGATTTCTTGGATGGCTCGGCCCTTTCAGAGCTGCCCACCGACAAGCGCATCGTGTTGCACTGCAAGGTGGGTGGTCGCTCGGCTGAAGCGTTAGCGGTTGTCAAAGGCGCAGGGTTTAGTGATGCAGTCCACGTTGGTGGCGGGGTGC
>DEZY01000094.1:0-5377 GCA_002365735.1 Actinobacteria bacterium UBA3120 | reverse complement strand
TGGGTCAATCAAATTGAGCCGGACAAGCCCTCCTACTGACCCCCCCCACTAATTTTGTGCTCAATGATTGAGCGGGCGGGAAATTATCGGGTCGGGGTCCCACGAACCAGCCCAAGAGGCCAGAATGGTCACTATGTCCGCTGCCCCAACCTCACCCAATGCGGGTGAGTGGGTAACGTCGAAGACCCCGATTGCGCCACCGAAGGCACTTGACCCCAAACCCAGGTTCTTGTCCTATGCGGCACTGGTAACCGGCGTATGGTCTGGTTTATTGTCGCTCATCGTTTTCGCGATCGCTCGACTCTTTGGGGTCCCCATGGATGTTGTGCTTGAGGGCGCAACTATTCATGTCTTTTGGTTCGCCGTTTTACTCGTACCGATCGCAGCCGCTCAAATAGGCGCGATGGCATCACTCTTGCTTCGCGGAATTTCCCATGCCCAACGCATTGTGTTTTGGGTCGGCACCTTCATTGCCATCGTGTCAATTGCGACCCCGTTCATCACGGCGACATTGGTTTCCACGGCAATCGTCTTGGCAATCATGCACGGCATTACCTGGGGACTGGTTGTCCCGCAAATTGCCCGCATCATTGGTGACACCGAACCAAATGCGCGGATCGAACGGCCACTGTTGTGACCCAAACGAACGTTAAGGGTAGGTCACTGCCCGTTGCAATGATTGCGGCCATGCGCCCCCGTCAGTGGGCAAAAAACGTCTTGGTTTTTGCTGCACCACTCGCCGCCGGGCAACTTTTTGAAGTAGATATTTTCTGGCCTAGCGTTGGCGCTTTTGCAATGTTCTGTGTGATTTCCAGTGCTACCTATTTAATTAACGACATTAAGGACCGCGATAGCGACCGCGAACACCCCAGTAAGTGCAAGCGACCGATTGCAGCGGGTGAACTTTCTGTTCCACTAGCAATTTCATTTGCAGTGGTGCTCGCAGTAATCGCTTTGGTTGGCTCGTATGCCATCGCTCCCGCGCTAGCAGCAGTAGTGCTCGCTTACGCAGTATTTACCGTGAGTTACTCGATGGCGCTTAAGCACGAACCGGTTATCGAACTTGCATTACTGTCCATGGGATTTCTCTTGCGCGCCGTTGCAGGTGGAGCTGCATCAGATTTGCCGATCTCGCAGTGGTTCCTCATCGTTGCTGGATTTGGTTCACTGTTCATGGCGGCAGGAAAGCGTTTCAGCGAACTCAAGCGCGAGGAGATCGCAGGTTCCCCATTAGGGAACCGACGTAAGTCTTTAGAGGGTTATTCCTTGAGTTACCTGCGGTTTGTCTGGGGAACTGCGGCCGCCGTCACAATCATGGGGTATGCACTCTGGGCATTTGACGTTGCCCAAACCCCGTCGTCTCTGGCGTGGGCAGAGTGGAGTGTTTTGCCTTTTGTCTTAGCAATTTTGAGGTACGGCATTGTCATTGATCAAGGTGATGCTGAAGCACCTGAAGAAGCAGTGACCGCAGACAAAGCGTTACTACTTCTCGGTGCCGCGTGGTTGATCCTTTTCGCCATGGGAGCGTTAGGCGTATGAGTGAGGCGGTAGCAACACAGTTGTCCGGTTGGGGTCGCACAATGCCCACCGTTGCGCAACTTGTCGAAGCGAATTCCCCCGGTCAAATAGCTGAACTCGTCCAGCAGGCAAATTCCCGAGGTGTACTTGCCCGTGGCCTCGGGCGTTCCTACGGCGATGCGGCCCAATCCGGTGGCGCAACCGTGATCGATATGACCACCATGACCGACTTCAGTCTGAACCCAGACAACATGAGCGTCACCGCTAATGCTGGCGCGAGTATCGACAGCATCTTGCGCGAGATTGTTCCCCGCGGATTCTTTGTTCCAGTCTCTGCGGGAACCCGAATCATTACTGTCGGTGGTGCAATCGCGGCAGATATTCACGGTAAGAACCATCACCGTGACGGTAGTTTTGGTGCACATGTCACTGAATTGACTTTGATTGATGGTCTGGGTGCGCAACACACGCTGACATCGAAGGATCCGAAGTTCTGGGCCACGGTGGGCGGCATGGGTTTAACCGGAGTAATTACAAGTGCCACATTCACCGTGATTCCCATTGCGAGTTCCTACATCACGGTGGACACCGAACGCGGCAATGATCTGGACGACGTAATGTCACGTATGTTTGCCCGCGATCACGAGTATCGCTACACCGTTGCTTGGATTGACTCGGTTTCTTCCTCGGGACGGGGGGTCATCACCCGCGGAGATCACGCAACGATTCAGCAATGCAATCTGGACGGGATTAAAGACCCAGAAGCCTATGATCCCAAAAATATTGCAACCGCTCCAGCACTTGTCCCTACGGGTGCACTCAACAAGTGGACGGTCCGCGCCTTCAACGAAGGCTGGTACCGCAAGCACCCCAAGGAGCGGATCGGCGAACTCCAACGAATCAGTGCTTTCTTTCACCCACTCGACGGGGTACAGGAGTGGAATAGGATTTATGGACCGAGTGGTTTTCTGCAATACCAATTCCAGGTACCCGATGCTGCCGGTTATCTCGTGGGCATGGCATTGAGCAAGTTACGTGAAATCGGTGCACCCAGTTTTCTCACCGTGCTCAAGCGGTTCGGCCCGGGGAACCGCGCCCCACTGTCCTTCCCGCAATCGGGTTGGACTCTTGCAGTCGACTTACCGGCGGGTATCCCTGGACTTGGTCGGGCTCTGGACCAACTTGATGCGCTGATTAGCGCAGAGGGTGGCCGGCTCTATTTGGCAAAAGATTCCCGCCAATCGCCAACAAATTTTGCAAGAACTTACCCGCGCCTCGGTGAATGGCGTGAAATTCGTGACACCATGGACCCCAATCGCGTGTTTGCGTCAGATCTATCCCGTCGACTTAAAATCTGAAAGGCCAACCACATGCTTGATGCTCTCGGCGAACCCCAGTCCGTTCTCGTTCTTGGTGGAACAAGTGAGATCGCACTTGCGACGATTAAAGAGATGCCGCGACACCGATTGAGCCGAGTCTTGTTAGCCGGTCGGCCATCTGAGTCACTGGATTCTGCGGTCGCACAATTACAAGCTCTCAATATCGCCGGTGTTGAAGCAATTGAATTTGACGCTAAAAATACTGAAACACACGGCGGGATTATCGACACCGCATTTGACGGCTCAGACATTGACATTGTGATCCTTGCATTTGGTCTCCTCGGTGACCAAATGACCGCGGAGGAAGACCCCAGTCACGCGGTTGAAATCGCAACAGTTAACTACACCGGTTCGGTGAGTGCTGGATTACACGTGGCTCGGAGATTAAAGAACCAAGGCCACGGTGCGCTCGTCGTTCTTTCGAGTGTTGCTGGTGATCGGGCAAGAAGAACTAATTTCGTGTACGGCTCAACCAAGGCTGGGCTTGACGCATTCGCCCAGGGTCTTGACGCAGCACTCGCCGGGACCGGGGCTCATGTCCTGATTGTGCGCCCGGGTTTTGTTCGCACCCGCATGACCAGCCACCTACCGGAAGCACCCATGACAACGAACCCGGAAGATGTTGCCAAGATAATTGTTACCGCACTCAAAAAGGGGAAAAGTACTGTCTACGCACCGGGGCCATTGCGCTTCGTCATGGCTGGCCTCAAAGCTCTGCCAAAGCCGATTTTCCGCAAACTCCCGAACTAACATTCCCCAACTAGCTCAAGTCATAGACCTGACCCAGGGTCTGGCCACCGTCAACAACAAACTCTGAACCGGTGGAGTAACTCGCTTCGCTCACCAAGTAGAGCATGAGCTTCGCAACCTCTTCGCTTTGACCAATTCGTGGGATTGCCTGCCGCTTAAAGCTAATGGAGAGATCCGCTGCCATGTCGGTCTCAATAATTCCAGGGTGAATGGATACCACCCGGATATTGAAACGACCAAGGTCAAGTGCCGCCGACTTGGTTAAACCGCGGACACCCCATTTGCTGGCAACGTAGGCCGACATGTCGCAGTAACCGACTAGTCCTGCCGTTGAAGAGATGTTCACAATCACACCGGAACCGGCCTTTTTCATGGAATCAGCGCAGTAGCGGATGCCAAGAAAAGTCCCGGTGAGATTAATTCCAATTATTCGGTTCCATTCATCAAGCTCGGTGGTGTCAACTCGACCGAGACCAACGACACCGGCGTTATTAATCAAGATATCAATGGGACCGAATTCCTTTTCCGTCGCGGCCACCGCAGAAATCCAGTCACTCTCACGGGTAACGTCGAGGTGTAGGTAGATCCCGCCAATTTCTTTGGCGACCGCAGCTCCCTGTTCGTCGAGAACGTCACAAACGACCACGAAGGCGCCTTCAGCCGCTAAAGCAGCGCAATGACTTGCGCCCATTCCTTTTGCACCGCCGGAGACTAATGCAACCTTGCCCTCAAGTTTTCCCATGTAAGAACAATAGGTGCAAAACTACTTTTTGGTGAGGACACCATTGAGTTCCTCGGGAGTGAAGGGACCGTAGCCACCTTCGCCGGTAGTGAAGTGGAAAAGTGCGACAGAGAAAATCGATTGCACTGCAGCACTGAGTAGTGCAGAAATTATGATCAGCACAAATCCAACGGCGAGCAGGACCAGACCAAGAGAGACAGATGCCCCGGACCCGTTGAGGAGGAAAATTCCACCGATTATCAAAGCGATCGCTGGAAGAATAAGAATCAATAGCCGCAATCCAATTCGAACACCACCGGTAACTTGGGTTCCCCACTTCTCTTTCACCATCTGCACGGATGCTTTGAGCGCCGGGACGGCACCTAGTCCTTTAAGCATTATGTAGGGGGTGACAAAGAAAGTAACGATTGACCAGGCAGCCGCACCTATTGCGGCGAGAAGGTTACCGGCAATTGCGGCACCGCCGTTGTTATTTCCTCGCAATAGACCCAAGAGTGCTGACACCACGGCGCGAATAACGGACCAAACAAGAAGCGGCCCAAGGCGACCAAAAGCTTTGCCGAACCCGTAACCCAAGGTTGAGTCACGTCCGGACAATTCCTCATCGACGGCAGCCACTAGGGCTGCCCCCGAGATAGTAACGGCAAAGTTGATCAGGATCAAGGCAATAAATCCGACCGCTATCGCCCATACGTTAATGTCCTCAACGGCGAGGACAATAGCGCCGCCACCAAAGAGCGCCAATGGAATCAAGGCAAACAAGAATCCAATAATTGGGAACCACAAAAAATACTTATTTTCCTTCAGTAGTCCCCAGCTCTTATTACTTAATGTCTTTCCATCCGCCCATTTTCCCATGCGTGGATCCTACTAATAATCTCGGGAGTGATTCCATCGGAATCGCAATTAGGCGTAATGCGGAGTCGATCAGATTCACAGATGTAAAAATTTCATTCCAAGATTTCCCGGATGAGATACAACTCGGATA
>DEZY01000056.1:3949-8483 GCA_002365735.1 Actinobacteria bacterium UBA3120 | reverse complement strand
CCGCAGGCGAGATAAAGATCAGGGGCGACTTTTGTTCCCGTCTGTCCGACCTGTTCGGAATGCGGGCGCCAGCCGGCACTGGTTACTACTCTCGTGCAACCGACCGTGCCGCCGAGGGCGGCCGCGATGCTTTCAAGAATTCCGAACCCGTCTGGCCCACCCATGCCGCGGCCACCAGAAATGATAACTTTTGCTTCAGGCAAAGTGACTCCGCCGGTTGACGCCCCGACCCGGTTGATGACCTGGACGGCTAAATCGTCTTGGCTCACAGCGGCTGTGAAATCCGTGATGGCTCCATCCGCCGGCGCGGTGGTCGCTTCTGTACTGTGCGGGAAAACGGTCGCAATTAGCACGTCGGCCGCTTCGGCGTTGACGTCCACCTCCTCATGCAGATTACCGGCCCAACGTGCTCGAACGATCTTGTGCGGAGCGCCGATAGCGATGCTGTAGCAATCGGCAACGAATGGACGATCAGTAATTGCTGCCACGTGCGCGAGCACCTCGTTGCCGCGCGGGCTACTGGCAGCGATTAGTGCCTGCGCGCCCGTGGAGCCCAACAGGGCCACCAAGGCTCTTGCTGCAGCGAGCGGTGCGTAATCGGAGTAATCCGAGAGTCCGGCGACGTGGACCACGTGTGCCCCATACTCGCCGAGCTCTGCGGCTGCAGTGGAAGCGTTCAGTCCAGCTGAACTACCACCGATGAGCACCGCGTGGACATCAGGATCGATATCGCGTGCGAATGTCAGCGCTTGGAACGTCAGGGGCTCGATCACCCCGCGATCGTGATCTGCATATACCAAAATCATTACATGACCCCAATCTGCTTGAAAACTTCAACGAGCGCTTTCGCTCCTTGTTGACCCGAACCAAGATTTATCGCACCTTTGTCAGCTGATTGTGGAACCCGCAGCGAAGTGCGAATCGTGGTTGGCTCAGGAATAGCGATGCTGAGCCTGTCAACTGGTTTTTTCCGCGCCTTGATCCGACCAGGTACCGACGGGTAGCGGGGAATGTTGAGACCGTCCAACACCGAGATCACGGCGGGTAGTTGAACTTCGTAGACCTCTCGGATTGCCCCAACTGCGCGCTCGCAAGTCGCCTTATTGTCGGTGATGTCAAGTCCTTTGACGTTTGTGACAACCGGGCGTCCCAGGGCGTGGGCAATCCGGATACCAGTTTGGTATCCGCCCGAGTCGGCACTTTCGGTACCGAGCAGAACAAGATCGAAATCCGTTGTGTCTTGATCGATTGCTTGGGCAAGCACCGCGGCGGTGGCCTGTGAATCAATCTCGGTTCCTTCCGTCTCAATCAGCACGGCACGGTCTGCACCAATGGCGAGCTGTTCACGCAGTTGCTCCTCGGCTTGTGCTGACCCCACCGAGAACAGCGTGATGCTCCCCCCGTGCACCTCAATGAGACGTACGGCGGCTTCAACGGCATTTTCTTCGTGGGGGCTCAAGGTTGCACCAATCCGGGAGGTGTCTATTGCCATTGCGTCATCGGTGAGTATGAAAGTGCTGCCCACAAGCGGCACTCTCTTCACACATACTGCGATCTCCATTGAAATTTCTCCTAGCTAGTTGTGAATTGGACTAGGAACGAACGCGCTCGTTCTCTGGATCAAAGAGTGGCTTGCTGCCGACGAGGGCAACGGTGCAGGGCAATCGATCGCCCATGTATTCGATTGCGAGTTCCTGACCAACCTTTGCATACTCAGGTGGGAGGTAGGACATAACCAAGTGCTTGCCCAATGAGGGGGCCGAGCCGGCACTGTTGGCAAATGAGCGTCGCCCTTTCGAATCGATCAGCAGCTCACCCTCACGAGTAACAATCGGTTCCCAGCCAAGTGGGTAGCGCTTCTCGCCGGTCGAAGACGTATGGTCATCGATAAATAGGGAGCACAGAATCGCTATCGGTTCTTCTGAGCGATGCTTAACGTAGGCCTGTTTACCAACGAAGTCCTGAGCCTTGACCTTGGGGAAAACCATGCCGGCTTCAACCATGTTGTAACTGGTTTCGAGTTCATTGCCATAGGCACGGTAGCTTTTTTCCAAACGCCCAGTCCCGGCCGTAGCCCCAGAACCAGCTGCAATCAGACCGTGGACAGCTCCCGCTTCCCAAATCATGTCCCACAGCGCCACCGCGGTTTCGACGGGCAGGTACAGCTCCCAACCGAGTTCACCCACATAGGAAATCCGCGAGGCTAGAACCCGAAGATTCCCAATTTCAATGAGTCGGTTACTTGCGAAAGGGAATCCCTCATTGCTGACATCGTCGGTAGTGATTGACTCCAAGACCTTACGAGCGTTGGGTCCCCACAGGCCGATTGTCGCCATACCGGATGTGAGATCGGAGATATGTGCGGTGCCATCTGCTGGAAGATTGTTTGCAAAAGCTTTTTTATCCGCCATTCCGTGCGCACCACCGGTGACAACTCGGAAGTGGTTCTTACCCAGACGCATTACCGTGAGGTCAGCCTTGAATCCGCCGTTTGGCGCGAGAACTGGTGTGTAGATGGTCTTGCCGACTGCAACGTCCATTTGACGCACGACACTGTGTTGGACGACATCGAGAGCCTTGGGACCGGTGACATCGAATACAACGAAGGCGGTGAGGTCAGCAATTGCGCAAGTTTCACGTAGTTGCAGGTGCTCTGCGTTTATGATTGGGGACCACCAACGCGATTCCCATTCGGCGGTGCGTGGCATTACCGCGTCCCCGAACTTGGCAACAAGGGGAGCATTTGCCTCGTACCATTGAGGGCGTTCCATACCGCCCGCTTCAAAGAAGAATGCTCCGAGGGCTTTTTCGCGTTCATACAGAGGTGAGACGCGAATGCCGCGCAGAGATTCCCATTGCTCTGATGGATGAACGATTCCGTACATCTTGTTGAACCCTTCAGCGCACCGGGCCTGAATGTATTCGTGGCTGAACTGGAAGTCCTGAAAGCGGGAGTACTCCTCGCCATGCCAGTCAATCTCAGAGACACCCAGAACCATGTCTTCCGCCATTGCGCGACCAACCCCTGGCCCTTCCTTAATCCATACTCCCGAAGCCGACCACAGGCCTTTGACAGTGGGCGCTTCACCCAGGATGGGCATGCCATCGGGGATGAGAGAGAGCAGACCATTAATCGCATACTTCTCGCCGATTGACTCGTCCCCAACAATTTCAGGCATGAGCTCAAGTGCGTGCTCATCTTGTAGATCAAAGTCCTCTTGGGTGAACGGAAATTCCGTGGGGGAGAGCGCCGCTTCGGCGTTGCTCGGGATGTCCTCCACCTTGTACAAGATCGGGCGGTGAGCATAAGAACCAATCTCAAGACCCGTGCCATGTTGGCGCTCATACATATTCGAATCCATATCGCGCACTACCGGGTATTCAATATCCGACTTGGCATCGAGGAACATCGGAACCGGCCCAATGTCCTTCATTTGGTGCACGGCCGGAGTCAAGGGAATAGAAGTCCCGGTCATGGCCGCAAGTTTGGGCCCCCAACATCCGGTTGCAATCACAACGTAATCACATTCGATCGCACCATTGTCCGTGACGACGCTTTTGATCCGATCATCTTCAACGACAATGTCGAGCACCTCAGTGTTAGCACTCACTGTGAGAGCACCCTTTTCGATTGCGTCTTCACGCATCAGTGTTCCCATGCGGAGCGAGTCAACAACTCCGGCGGAAGTGGTTTGGAAGCCACCGAGAATAATTGTCTCGTCGATGTAAGGGACAATTGCTTTGATTTCCTCAGGTGTGAGCAATGAAGAGTGATCAATGCCGAATGCGCGAGCCGACTGCAACCTTCGGTGAAATTCCTGCATGCGCTCTGGGGTGCGCGCCACTTCAATACCGCCAGATTCCACGAATACACCAAACTCCTTGTATTGGCGCATGCTGTCGAGGGTTAGCTCTGATATTTCCTTGGAGTGGTCAACGGGAAAAATGAAGTTTGACGCGTGTCCGGTCGATCCGCCGGGGTTAGGCAATGGTCCTTTGTCAACCTGAACAATGTCTTTCCAACCGAGCTTTGCCAAATGATATACAACAGAGTTTCCCACGATTCCTGCGCCGATTACTACTACCTTGGCCTTTGATGGCAGTGCACTCATTTTATTTCCTTTACTGGTTCGGTTTCATTGGGTGTGTGCTTTAGGTATTACAGAGCCTTGCGCATTTCGTCTTCAAAATCATTAATGTGACTGGTCATAACTTTTACTGCAAGGTCAACATGTGAATCCCGAATGGCGGAAAGCAACTCTGAGTGTTGTTCAACAGCTTCACCCAGGTTTGCAACATTGTCCAAAGCTAGGAACCAAATGCGAAGAGCGTGGGTGTAGTACCGGTTCAGATCAGAGATCAAAAATGAATTGTGTGTTGCTGCGTACACCTGATGATGAATTCGTTCATCAAGATCAATCAGAGTCCGAATATCCATTGTCTTGTGCTCTCGGATTTCAGCGAGCAGCTGGTCGATCGCGGCGACGTCGCCATCGTCACGTTTTTCGGCGGCAACACCTGCAGCAAAGGGTTC
>DEZY01000056.1:2560-3814 GCA_002365735.1 Actinobacteria bacterium UBA3120 | reverse complement strand
AAAGGGTTCGAGAACGGAACGCACTTCGCTGAGTGCCCGCAGGTCGCGAACGTCAATCCCGGCCACGAACATCCCGCGCCGAGGATAGACATCGACGAGATGGTCAGTTGCCAAAGTTCGCAGTGCCTCGCGGATGGGCGTGCGGCCCAAGCCAAGGGAATTTTGTAGCTCAGATTCCGATAACACTGCACCCGGGGGCAATTCTGCGGTAACAATTAGGCGGCGAATACTTTGATACGCCTGACTAGCCAAGGAATCGCTCATCTCCTTATGATATATCAGAACTCGTCCCACTTATATCCCATTCCTGAAATTAGTTTTAGTGGCTTAAGTTGGAAAGGCCAGCTCATCGACGAACCGATCATTGAAATCGGTGCGATCGGAGAGCTCCAAATAGGCGATTTCGCGCAGTAACGCGGTGGCACCATTGCGTTCCGGGCCAGAAAGGAGGACCATTTTGGCCCCTTCTCCGGCCACATTTCCGGCGCTGATCACTCGTAGAGCCGGAATTTTGGGTACTAAGCCGATCGCGATGGCGTTTTTGGCCGAAAGATAAGTGCCGAAGGATCCGGCGAGTAAAACTTGAGCGATATCTTCCTCGGCGATTTCCAATTCCTCGAGAAGCATCTTCCAACCGGTAGAAATCGCGGCCTTCGCAAACTGGAGCTCGCGTACATCTCGCTGCGAGATAAACACTCCCGCCTCATTGTTGTGATCAAATGAGAGGATGAATGCGCGTTGTTCATCAATTGTGACCATTCGGTGTGCGAGCGCGGGCCACTTGTCCTTAATGGCCTCATCGGTCATAAAACGGCCGGAAGGGTCGGCGATCCCCATTCGGGCCAGTTCCGCGACCGCATCGACCAGGCCCGAGCCGCAGAGTCCAATTGGATCGGCGTCTTCAATCACCTGAATCAGGACATCGGTGTCGGTAAGTGTGACTACTTCAATCGCACCCGCTGCTGCCCGCATTCCGCACCGAATCGATGCGGCCTCGAACGCCGGCCCGGCGGGAGCGGCTGTTGCGATCAGTCTCTCTCCATCTCCAAGGATGATTTCACAGTTGGTACCGATATCAATAAACAGTCGAATTCGTTTGTCTCGGTCCATTCCTGTGGCCAACGCCCCGGAAATAATGTCTCCACCCACGTAAGCACCGAGGGCAGGGAAGAGATACGCGCGAGCGCGCGGGTGCAAGAAGACGCCAAGTTCGTTGGCCAAAAAAGTGGGGTAGCTCCCGGTTGCCAAGATGAA
>DEZY01000056.1:0-2514 GCA_002365735.1 Actinobacteria bacterium UBA3120 | reverse complement strand
CTCCCGGTTGCCAAGATGAAGGGGGCGACGCCAAGGGGCTCAGGGTCGATTCCTAGGGCGATTTGCACCATCGTCGCATTTCCGGCGATCGCGATTTCAAACACTTCTTCAGGTTCGATTCCAGCTTGCACACACACTTCGTTGGTGAGTTCACCCAGGGTCGCATGTGCCAGCTCTTGTAGCTTGTCCAATGCATTTTCGTCGAGCATGGTGGCACTGATTCGGCTGATCACATCAGCGCCGAATGGCTGCTGCTTGTTGAGCATAGAGGCGACCGCCAACGGGGTTCCGGTTGACAGATCCATCAGTGAGGCCACCACCGTGGTGGTTCCCAGATCGTAGGCGATCGCGTAAAGCGCCGACGTAGTGTCGCCCGGCTCAATGGCAACCAACATATCGGCTACGACTATGCAGGTGACTTTGTAGTCTGAACCGCGCAACACCTTAGGTAATTCCTTAATCAGTTGCGGGTCGATGTTTACGGTGAGGTCATCGATCTCGTCAAGGACGCGCCGCAAGTC
The DNA here is from genome assembly GCA_002365735.1 of Actinobacteria bacterium UBA3120. Classification (GTDB taxonomy): domain Bacteria; phylum Actinomycetota; class Actinomycetes; order S36-B12; family S36-B12; genus UBA4592. Next base: position 1,993 of record DEZY01000056.1, on the reverse strand, counting down.
GGAGCGTTGATCCGTCAACGAAGGCTCTATCACCTCAATAAAGCGCTTAATAACCGACGGTCGCAGAATCACTTGGCGCCCCACGCCCACAGTGGAAGCCTTCGGTCGAGTGGTCATTGGAGGAATGCGCACTTTAATTGAGTTCGTTGCAGGGGATACACAGGCCAGGCGCCAACCAGCATCGAGGTCTTCCTGTTTAAAAGCGCGCGAATCTAGGTTGGTGACCGGGACACTTCCTTCTAGGATTTGGACCTTGCATTTTTTACACGTCCCATGTCCGCCACACGTTGAGTCGATGGCTAAGCCATTCCAGCTTGCGGCATCAAACACCGAGACACCAGAGGGGACGCGGACGGTTTTCTCACTGGGTTCGAAACTGATGTCTACCCGCGCGAGCGGCGAATCTATTTCAGCGCTATCGGACACCTCATCCAAGGAGCCGAAAGGGGCGAAGGAGTTAGTCACTGCGGCAGCCTCTCGAACTCTGCGAATTCCCGTGCATTGCCACGCCCGCTAACTGGCTGTCGCGATTTTGGCCCGGTGTTCCGCAATCCAATTTGCGCCCCATTCATCATTGCCCTTCATCAGGTCTGCTGCTCGAACCGCGGTCACAATTTGGTCAGTTCGGGAATCCATGATCGCGCTGGTGAGACCGGACTGCATGGCCATCGGGATAAAAACGGAGTTCAAAGTGTGTCGATCCGGCATGCCGAAGGACACATTGGATGCGCCCAGGGTCGTGTTGAGGTCGTATTTCTCCCGGATCATTTGGATTGTTTCCAAAGTACGAACAACCATGGTGGAGTCCGCTCCGATGGGCATCGCGAGCGGATCGATGACAATATCTTCAATCGGAATCCCGTATTTGTCGGTCGCCGTACGAACAATGTGGTCAACAAGTTCGAGTCGTCGTTCCGGTGCGTCAGGGATTTCAAATTCGTCGTTAGGCAGAGCGATGATCGCGCCGCCGTATTTTTTGACTAGCGGAAAAATCATTTCCATCCGCTCGTCCTCCGCGGTGACCGAATTGATTAGCGCCTTTCCTTCATAGGCAGCCAACCCGGCCTCCAGGGCTTCGAACACGGAAGAGTCAATGCACAGGGGCAGGTCCGTGATGGATTGAATCAATTTGATCGCATTGGCGAGCATCTCAGGTTCGTCAACGAAGGGCGCACCCATATTGACGTCAAGCATGGTGGCTCCGCCAGCAATCTGGGCGTGCACATCAATTGCAACTGATGACAGATCGCCTGCGCGCAACTGCTCCTGGAAAGCTTTGCGCCCGGTCGGGTTGATGCGCTCGCCAATTATGCAAAAGGGTTGGTCAGACCCAATGGTGACGGTCTTATTGGGCGAACTAACTACTGTATGCACTTGCATCCTCCTGTGGTTGCCGATTGTGTTCCTTGGGGCCAAGCCCTAATTCTTGTAGCACCCTTTGCAGGCTCCCGTCATGGCGGAAATCAGTGAAGTGGATGCCAGCAACACCGGGGAGCCCCAATGCGTGGATAACCTGTTCCTTCACTAATTGATAAGACTCTTCAGCCTGATCCTCGCTGTTGGCGACCCGATCGATTACTGCCTGAGGAACGCTAATTCCAGGTACTGAAGTATCCATAAAGCCAAGCGGGCGCGCGCTCTTGGTAAAAACTACGGTGGGCAGGAGCGCGGCGCGCTCGGAAACGCCATTGAGAACGCACCCTCTCATAAAGTTTTCTAGCATCTCGGGTTGGTAGCAGATCTGCAACTGGATAAATTTTGCACCAGCGTCGACCTTCTTCAGCGCACGATCTACGCGGTATTCCAGGGGAGGAGCCGTGGGGTTTTCAACGGCTCCAATAAACATGTGCGGTTCGTTTCGTAGTTTGCGTCCCGAGAGGTAATTGCCCTGTGAGATCCCGGTCATGACAGAGATCAACTGCGGGCCGTCTAGGTCAAATACGCGACGCGCTTCCTTTTCGTCGCCGGCTGTGACGTCGTCGCCGGTGAGTGC
>DEZY01000035.1:18520-21276 GCA_002365735.1 Actinobacteria bacterium UBA3120 | reverse complement strand
CAGAGATGTGAACGATCACGGGGTGGTTCGCCGGTCGACTCTTTACGGTGAAAATCCGAGCCACGGCAACCTTGTTGTCAGCGTCAGCGCCGAGGCCATAGACCGTTTCGGTAGGCAGGATCGCTAGACGTCCCCGTGCAAGCGCATTCGCTGCCTCCCTCGGATTTGTTACTTCGCGCACGGTCGAACTCTAGCCATGGTGGATTCCGTCTACTTTTGTAAGGGAATGGTAAAGATTGTGTTTGGGTTCGGCAAACTGTTGATTTTGGTGGAGCCAATGGGGTGCAAGTTCGCTCTAATGGTCACAGCTACCAATTCAGGAGGAACAAAATGACCATTGCACCCGAGAATCCTAATCCAGGTAAAACAATGATTGTTGGCACATTGGTTCAAGAGCCAGTGGATCCGATACTTGATCCAGGTCCGATTTTTGCTGCACCGGTAGGCGCAACTCCCAAGGGCAAATCCCGAGTCGGCTTGTTAATTACCGGAGCAGCGATCACGGCGCTCTTCGGTGGAGCTGTGGGTGGAGCAGTCGGCTACACGGTTGCTCAGAGTAATTCGAGTTCACCCATCGCGGTTTTATCCGGTGGTTCAGTTGAGCCCGCAGCCGGATCAGTCGCCGCGGTCGCGGCAGCTGTGCAACCTTCAGTGGTTCAGTTGAATGTGTCCGGGTCGCAGGGTGATGGAACCGGAACCGGATTCGTTGTGAGCTCTGACGGATACATCGTTACCAATGATCACGTGGCAGGTGACGCAGGAAATGACGGAACTATCGATGTAACTTTTATTGACGGTTCAACCGCGACGGGCACACTCGTCGGATCCGACCCTGGTTACGACATTGCCGTTGTCAAAGTCGATCGCACTGAACTACCCGCATTGACGCTGGGTAGTTCCGACGCAGTCAACGTGGGCGATATTGCCGTTGCAATTGGTTCACCGTTGGGCCTGCAAGGGACCGTTACTTCGGGAATTGTCAGTGCACTTAATCGCCCGGTAACCGCTGGCGGTCAAGGGGACACGGCGTATATCAACGCGATTCAAACCGATGCTGCGATCAATCCCGGTAACTCTGGTGGGCCGCTTGTAAACACGGCCGGTGAAGTAATCGGAGTTAACTCTGCAATTGCGACAGTGGGCAGAGGTGATGCCGTAGGGAGCATCGGACTTGGTTTTGCAATCCCAGTTGATACAGCAAAACGAATTGTTGACGAGCTGATCAATACCGGAACATCCCAAACCCCGGTCATTGGTGTTCAACTCGACATGGGATTTGAAGGTCCAGGTGGCGCTGTCGCGCAGGTAACTTCGGGGTCACCGGCTGATGCTGCCGGATTGCAAGAGGGCGACGTGATCACCAAGGTTGATGGGAACCTGATCAGGGATTCAACTGCATTGATAGTTTCCATCCGCGCAAATGCTCCGGGAGATGAAATTGAACTCACGGTGCTACGCAATGGCGACACACTCTCAGTCGCATTAACTCTTGAGACAGCTGACAAAAACTAGACACTAGTTACTTATGTGATTACCCCGCAAAGCCTGAGCCCGCCGTGACCTCCTCTACGGCGGGCTCAGTTCTGTCGCGTGCTGACCGTGGCGCATTGCGATACGCGGCCTCGGACACCTCGGGAGCCCTTTCAAGGTGCGGGTTTGGTGTTTATTGGGCAGAGTTAGGAGGTGATCAATCCACTCTCTATCGCTCGTGAGCGGACCGCGTCGGGTTTTAGGCGCATGGTGTCGGGGGAGTCCGACGGTTCACCCGAATGGGTGACCCAGTTGAGCAGCGGTGTTGACAAGGGATTTTTCGGTCCAGGTTCTGCAACGTGGGCCGTGCACGGTTCACTACCCACTCTTGTTGGTGGCGTGCGTTCACTTCTCATGCAAGCTCTGCACCCCGGCGCACTTGCCGGTGTCGACGAGCACTCGCGCTACGAGGCTGACCCCCTTGGTCGATTGGCAGGAACCACACAATGGTTGACCGTTGTGACATTTGGTGACACCGAGATGGCAGAGCGAGAGTGCGCACGCGTTCGCGGAATGCATCGAAAAGTAACGGGGAGTTACGTCAACGCGCAGGGTGAGGAAAAGGATTACAAGGCAACGGATTCAGATTTATTGCGTTGGGTTCACGTCGCTTTTACGGACTCATTCTTAGCCACGCACTTAGTGTGGGGTGGGTCGATTCCGGGTGGTCCTGATCAATATGTGCGCGAGTGGGCGATCGCAGGCGAAATGGTCGGCGTCACCGATCCACCACAAAGTTTTGATGAATTACGCGACCAACTTAACGCTTTCAGACCAGATCTTTGTGGTGGCGAACGGGCGCTTCGCACCGCGAAATTTGTAAGAAATGCGCCGGTCCCGCTTGCCGCGAAAGCCCCATACAGTGCGCTTTTTGCAGGTGCGGCCGCAACAATGCCGAAATACCAGCGGGAACTATTGGGCCTACCCACAATCCCAATGACAGCCGTTAAGCCGGTGGTGACGGCAATGCTGGGGAGCCTTGGTTGGGTGCTGGGACCTACTTCTCCCTCGATGAATGCCGCAAATGAGCGGGTTGCGACATGCCAAGAGACCCCCGGTTCGCCATAACTACCCCCGCTCGGGTGATGATGTCGTGTATGCGGTCGCTGCGGCCGAAAGGCCGACTTCTCCCAGCGCGTGCAACCACCGTAGTGGTGTGCGCTGCTATTTGCCTGTCAACTCTTGGTTCGGCGGCGCACGCGGAAGAGGCACCGGTTGTGCCCGCC
>DEZY01000035.1:17337-18283 GCA_002365735.1 Actinobacteria bacterium UBA3120 | reverse complement strand
CGGTTGTGCCCGCCCCAGTCCCGCCGGTAATGCCCACAGCGCTCGGCAGCTGGTGCACCACCCTGTTCCCTATGTCGGTGAAGAAGCAGCAAAACCAAAGTAAGGCTTTGATGGCGGGGAAAGTGAATCTTGGCAAGGGAGGAACCTACTCACTGACGGAGAATCCCAACTGGAAACCGCAGTCTTCAGCGGATCTCTCCGGAAATCGTCATATCAACTCACTGCGTTGGGCGTTGCCGCTTTTGTTCCATGGGGTCAATACGCAGAACCAAGCAATGGTGGACCGCTTCAGACAATTGATGTACTACTGGATTGACGACCATAAAGGAAAGCGTTCTTACTGGGTGAACGCATCAATCTATGGCGGTCTACGAACTCAAACACTTGCTTGCGCGTGGCAAACATTGCAGGACCCAACTATTCAGCAGGCAGCGGTTCGAGACGCGACCTCGATGTGGAAGACATATCGTGGTGGAACTGATGTCAAGATTGGTGCAAATAACACAGACCTCACTCGCCAAATTGGCGCCCTCGCAACTTTCTGTTCCGTGGGAGATGTCAATTTGCGAGATGCGGCTTGGAATCACCTTGTTGCAATCGCCCGAGGGGTAATTAACGACGACGGTAGCGACGTTGAAGGCTCCCCGCATTACGCAATGTATATGGAGAAGCTGCTATCAACTGTGGAGGCAGCGGCAGCGACATGTGGGATACCTAATGAACCAATTCCACAACTTCGTGGATTGCTGTACGGCTTTGTTGCACAGGCAGTCCGACCTGATTTCAAACTTGAATCACTCGGTGATACTGCCGCTGTCGAACTGCGCAGCACTTTCGGGGTCGGGGACTGGCGCGCGGATTGGTTGCGCAGTCAAGGCGCGATCGGCACGCCACCCACTCCGGTCTACAGGGCTTATGACGGTGGCTACATTTTCGGTCGCCATTC
>DEZY01000035.1:0-17131 GCA_002365735.1 Actinobacteria bacterium UBA3120 | reverse complement strand
GGTGTTCGACCAGCCACGGCTCACACCCATGACGATGGTGGATCATTAACTTTCTATTCTCGTGGAGTTCCCTGGATTGCAGATCCGGGTCCGTACCGTTACAACTCCAGCTCATTACGATCTTTTGTGAAAAAACGGGCGGCTCATTCTACATTTACAGTATCCAATACAAAGTACAATCGCTGGAAGGGTGTTGTTAAAACGAAGAGTCGTTCGGATTCCCTTTCTGGAGGTAACGACTATTCATGTTTGGTTGACAAGTCGTGGAAAAAGTCCAAAATAACTCGCTGTGTAACTTATGTTCGCGGAAGCGATGCACTCGTTGTGGCAGATTATATAGATGCAACCAAAGTCAAAGTCCCTAAGAAGAAACGGAAGAACTACAAAAAACGTGAAATAACGCAACGTTGGCAAATTGGTCCCGGAATTGGTGTTGAAGGCACCGACGGTCAGTTAACACTGGTGTCGGGCGATCAGCGAGTTGACGTGATCAAGGCAGGTGTTGGTGACTGGAATTTGAGGTCAGCGGCAGCGGGCTCTTCAATTGGTTGGCACACCACAGACTGGGGCGTTAAGGCACCTGGCACGGTCTTGTCACGGTCAACAATTGTTCCCCGCAAGGGAGATCAGCAAGTGATGGTGACCGTATTTGTGCCAAGAGGATCAGGCGAGAGTGTTCCTGTGCAAATCGGCGACGGAACGGTGACCATTACCCGAAACGGCAATCCCGTGACCTTGGGATTCCCCGCTCCCTAAATTAGTAGTTCTTCAACTTCGGATCTTCGTGGGAGTGATGTGATTGCGCCCACACGAGTTGCGGTTAATGCACCGGCAGCGCTTGCCCAACGTAATGCTTCATTCAATGGCTGCCCTTCATTTAATGCAGCTGCAAGTCCGCCACAGAAAGCGTCGCCCGCGGCAACCGTGTCGACTGGCACAATTCGAAATGCTGCCGCCTGCCCCGATGCGGTCGCCGTTGACCACACTGCACCTTTCTCTCCACGTGTGATGATCACGGAGCCAACACCCAGATCAACAATTGATGTCGCGACCTCAACGAAGTCGAGCATAGATTTACAAGCGTTTCCTTCCAACGTACATAGCCCCTGAGCTTCGAGCTCATTGGGAACCAAGTAGTCGACGAGAGGAAAAACTGATGGAGGGAAGTCACGTACAGGCGCGGGATTCAGAATCGTGATCGCTCCCAATTCCTTCGCCACCCTCAATGCTCTTTCCGTCGCCTGGACGGGCACTTCACCTTGGGTGAGTACTACCCCGATCCGGCGCTCACCCGCGATTTCCCTCAGCGACGTTTCGACACTGTCTTCGCTCAGAAAGTTGTTGGCACCGGAGACCACAATTATGCGATTCTCGCCGGAGCTTTCCACTTCGATAATCGCCATTCCGGTACTGGTATCGGGTATCTGACTCACTAGCGAGTCGATTCCCTCATCTGTGAGGGTCTGGATCAAGCCAGGTCCGAATTGGTCTCCTCCAACGGCGCCGATCATGGCAACCTGGGCGCCAAGTCGGGACGCTGCAACGGCCTGGTTGAGACCTTTCCCTCCAGGCGCCTGCTCGAAAGTTTTGCCAAGAACGCTCTCACCGGCTGCTGGGAAAGCATCCAGCGTGAGAACGAAGTCTGTATTAAGACTTCCGACGACTACTACGACTGATTCGGTCGGACTCGATTTATTGTTTGCAGGTTGACTCACAGAGAGATAATGTCATGGCAGGAGTCCGGTTGTGTCGGCCATCAGAAATTGGGAGAGTTCATGAAGCTTGTACTGGGCAGCGACCATGCCGGATTCGAGCTCAAAAGCGCTCTGAGCGCATGGCTACTCGACATGGGTCACCAGATTTACGACGTCGGAGGCTTCAGCGAAGAACGGGTTGATTACCCAGAGTTCGGAGCAGAGCTCAGCCGCGTTGTAGCCGCAGGTGAAGCTGAATTCGGAATTGCTGTCTGCGGCAGTGGCCAAGGGATCTGCATGGCGGCAAATAAAATTCATGGAATTCGTGGGGCCCTCATCCGGACAGTTGAAGACGCACAGCTGGCACGAGCGCACAACAACGCGAACGTGGCCTGCTTTGGCGGCCGAGTGACTGATGCACCACTCGCACAAGAAGCCTTGGCCGTGTTCCTGTCCACGCCTTTTGAAGGTGGGCGTCATGCTGATCGGGTGGCCCAGCTTGATGAACTGAATTAGTGGAACTTTTTCTCAAGTGAATTCGTCCAAGAGATACCGGCCGGATAGCCCACTATTTAGGAGTAGTTATGAAATTCATCAATAAGTTCGCAGCAATCGGCGTGATGAGTGTTCTTGGGGTCACGGTTCTTGTGGGTTGTTCAAGCAGCGACGATCCTGCAACCGAGGCAACTACTTCTTCAGAGACGAGTCAAATGCTCCCACCGGTCATTGTCACGGCGGATCAAACCGATGCGTCAGCCGTGGTTGGCGACATGATCGACATTGTGGTTGATGACCCAGTAAATACGACGATCGCGGTCGACAATCCCGAGGTGCTTGAGATCACACAAGGTAAAGATGATGGAAGTGCACTCTTTAACCCTGGGGCAAAAGCACTTTCCCCGGGAACAGCAACCATTATGGTCACCAGTGCTGATGGTTCAATTCGAGACATCGTGGTGACTGTCTCCTAGAAGGTAATTGTCTCCGAGAAACTCACTCTGACTAGCATGTGCTAGCCGACAAAGAACATGGCTTATTCCTCAAAGTGGACATATCACCCCGGGACCCAAGCCAGGCGCAACGTGAATTGGCAGACGCGGTCATTTCGCACGTGTCTAAGAATTTTGGCGTTCCGTTATACGGGCGGGTTGACCTTCTCGATGATCCTCGCGGGAAACCGGTCATCTTGGAACTGGAGCTAGTGGAGCCTTCAATGTTTTTTTGACGGCCCTCAAGTCTGCTGAACGACGGACGACTCTCTTTATCGAATAGCTTTGGCTCCGTAATGAAATTGTTATCGAATGTTCAAAAATGTAGTCTTTTTTGCTTGCGGTGCTTGATTAATTAGATTATGTTGTCGCTCACAACAATTTATCAACCGACATAGATTGAGGGATTCGTGAGCGACCGCTTAACGCCCGTGCCAGAAGATAAGTTTGCTTTCGGTCTTTGGACTATCGGACATATCGGTCGGGACCCGTTTGGTGACGCAACTCGACCAGCCATCACGACTTCAGACTTTGTCAAGGGACTCGCGGACATTGGCGCTTGGGGTGTTTCATTCCATGACGACGATCTCATGACTTTTGGGGCGAGCGAATCACAGCGTCGGGCCGAGCTTGATGCCTTCAAAAAGGCACTGGACGAATCTGGCTTGGCATGCCCCATGGCGACAACTAACCTGTTTTGGCACCCGGTATTCAAAGACGGCGCGTTTACTTCAAATGACCGAAATGTTCGACGTTTTGCTATTCAAAAGACGCTGCGCAACCTAGATGTCGCTGCCGAACTAGGGGCAACTACCTACGTGTTATGGGGTGGCCGTGAAGGCGTTGAGAGCGCCGCGAGTAAGAATCCTGCCGATGCTCTTGACCGATACAAAGAGGCCCTGGACTTTCTGTGTGGCTATGTCTCCGAAAAAAAATACGACATTCGCTTTGCTCTAGAGCCAAAACCGAATGAGCCGCGAGGGGACACTTTCCTTCCCACCATCGGTCACGCAATGGCGTTTATCAACCAACTTGAGAGTCCGGCCATGGTCGGCCTTAATCCCGAGGTGGCCCACGAGACCATGGCGGGATTGAGTTTCTTCCAAGGAGTCGCCCAAGCTTTGTGGCAAGGCAAGCTCTATCACATTGATCTCAATGACCAAAAAATTGGACGTTTTGATCAAGATCTTCGTTTTGGATCTGAAGGCATAAAAGACAATTTCATGTTGGTGCGTTTGTTGGAAAATTCCGACTACACCGGGCCGAAGCACTTTGATGCTCGTCCGTACCGCAACGAATGGGGTGACGGTATTTGGGACTTCGCTCGCGGATGCATGCGCACCTACCTCGCACTCGCAGCGAAGGCACGCGAGTTCGACCAAGATCCTCGGGTAAAGGCAGCACTAGACATGGCGAGTACGCCTGAACTCGCGGAACCGAGCGTTGGCAAATTCACATCTGAAATTGCTGACGGATTGCTCAATGAGTCGTTTGAACCAGATGCGCTTGCAGCTAGGTCCTACGGCAACGAAGCACTTGATCAATTAGTCATTGATCGAATTCTGGGAATCTAATTTCTCGGGAAAAGTTAAGCAGGAAATTCCTGCAGGGAAAGGAAATAAATGAAGAAGAAGCTATATGTAGCTTTCGCGAGCATCGCGGCAGCATCATTGGTACTTACATCCTGTTCGTCGAGTGACGACACAGCAGCAACAGACACTGCATCAGAAAGCGCAGTGACTGAAGAAGCGGAAGCAACTGAGGAAGCCGCAGCAGGCGATGCAGGAACAGCTTGCGTTATCTTGCCAGACAGCCAGTCTTCAGATCGCTGGGAAAACCAGGATCGTCCAGCAATCCAAAACGCTCTTGAATCAGCAGGATTCTCAGCTGACATCCAGAACGCTCAGGGTGATACAACCCAGTACCTCACCATCGGTGATCAAATGCTCGCAGGTGGCTGCGGCGTCATGGTCCTGGTCGACTTGAACGGCTCCGGCGCAACCGTTGCTGAAAAAGCAAAGGCTCAGGGCATCCCGGTAATTGCATACGATCGTCCATTTGCACCTGCTGACTACTACGTGTCATTTGACAACGTAAAAGTTGGACAACTTCAGGGTGAAGGTCTTCTCAAGTGCCTTGGCGACAATGGCATCGATCCTGCCGCCGCCGCAGTCGTGTTCCTCAACGGTTCACCATCCGACGGCAACGCCGCGATGTTCAAGGAAGGTTACGAAACCACCCTTGCAGCTGCAGGAGTAACACCAGTTAATGACCAGTCGGTCCCAGACTGGGATAACCAACAAGGTGGCGTCATTTTCGAGCAGATGTTCACTGACCTTGGTGGAAAGATTGATGGCGTTCTCGCCGCAAATGACGGTCTTGGTGGAGCTGCCATCGCAGTTTTGGACAAGAACGGCATTAAGGTCCCCGTGACCGGACAGGATGCAACCGTTGGTGGTTTGCAAAACGTTCTCCTCGGCAAGCAGTGCATGACCGTGTTCAAGAACACGGCACTTGAAGCTGGCGATGCATCGACACTCGCCATCGCACTACTTAATGGAGAAGCCCCATCTGTAGAAGGGACCGTGGACGTCGACGGAACAAGTGTTCCAGCGAAGTACTCAGACCCCGTCATCATCTACTCTGGGAATGTCAAGGAAGTTATTGACGCATCTCCTGGCTTTGACGTGGCCGCGCTCTGTGCGGATGACGTAGCAGCTGTGTGTACCGAATTGGGCATTCAGTAGGAAATAGTTAGGTAAACGGTGTGGGCTCGCACTTCTGTGTGAGCCCACACCGCTATCACAGCAGTTAATCAAAAGTGGTGTCTGGTTCGCCATATTCCCCTATTTTGCTTATGAGTTTTTGCAAAAGAAAATGAGGCGAAAATGAAATCTCCAAGTCCCATCCTGGAAGTCAGGGGCGTCACGAAGAGTTTTGGTGCGGTTGACGTGTTGCAAGGTATTGACTTCTCCGTCGAAGCAGGTTCGGTTACCGCACTCGTTGGTGACAACGGCGCGGGCAAGTCAACCCTGATCAAAGGTTTGGCCGGAATACAGCCTTTTGACGGTGGGACGATTCTCTTTGAAGGCAAGGAAGTACAACTTCATGATCCGCGTGCAGCCTCGCAACTAGGCATCGAGGTGGTGTATCAAGACTTGGCGCTCTGTGACAATCTCGACATCGTTCAAAACATGTTTCTTGGACGAGAGCTGAAGCGCGGCATGGCATTAGATGAAGGCCACATGGAATCCCGCGCGGGTGAGACTTTGCAGTCCCTGTCGGTCCGAACCGTTTCCTCTTTGCGACAAAAAGTGTCGAGTCTCTCAGGTGGACAACGACAAACTGTCGCCATTGCGCGATCAGTATTGTGGAACAACAAAGTGGTCATTCTTGACGAACCAACTGCCGCACTAGGCGTGGCGCAAACGGAACAGGTACTTGCGTTGGTACGCAGGTTGGCCGACAGCGGGCTTGGCGTAGTAATTATTTCCCACAATCTACAAGACATTTTTGAAGTAGCCGACTACGTCTACGTTCTGTATCTAGGAACTATGGTGACCCGACTTCGAGTAGCTGAAACCAATAGCGGAGAAGTGGTTGAGTACATAACTGGCGGCAAAACAGACCTGACAGCGCAGAACGGAGCCAATTCATGAGTGCCGACGTCGAGGTCCCCCAGTACATGAAGTCCAAAGGCAGTGGCGTGGCTGAATCATGGAAGGCTTATCGAATAAAGGTGCGTAGCGGCGACATGGGCTCGTTGCCTGCGGTCATCGGACTCGTCGTTTTGGTTGCCCTATTTTCACTTGCCAATCCCGTTTTCTTTACATCTTTGAACTTCGCAAACTTTTTCACCCAAGCTGCGGTAGTCATGATCTTAGCCATGGGATTAATTTTTGTACTTCTTCTCGGCGAAATTGACCTATCGGCTGGTGTGACATCAGGTGTGGCCGGCGCTCTGCTTGCCGTGTCGCTGTCTAGGTGGGGCTTCGCCTGGCCCATAGCGATCGCGGTCGCGATGCTTGCCGGAATCGCGATCGGTTTGTTTATTGGAATTTTGGTGGCAAAGATTGGCATCCCATCATTTGTTGTGACTTTGGCACTGTTTCTTGCTTTTCAAGGACTCATCCTGGTAATTATTGGTGAGGGTGGGAACGTCCGGGTGACGGACGGGGTGATCCTGGCAATTGAGAACAAGAATCTACCGATCTGGCTCGGTTGGGTCTTTTACGCGGTAATAATTATTGGTTACTTTCTGTTCTCTTATGTCGGTCGCTCTCGTCGACTAGCCCGAGGATTCGCCGCAAATGCGCTTTCCATGATCGTTATCAAGACCGCCGTCATGGCGGTAATCGGCTTCGCAATTGTGTGGGCATTGAGCTTAGAACGTAGTGTGAATCCTGAATTAAACCCGTTGAGTGGTGTGCCAATAATTGTCCCGATCATTGCCGTGCTTACATTGGTATTTGGCTTTGTTTTGAACAGGACCACCTTTGGTCGTCATGTGTATGCAGTCGGTGGCAATGTAGAGGCCGCGCGGCGCGCGGGCATCAGCGTCAGTCGCATCCGCATCATCGTCTTCACAATCTGTTCTGGAACAGCAGCTTTCGCGGGCATCGTCTTCGCATCTCGAGCAGCATCGGTTGACCCTAACGCCGGAAAGTTCATCGTTCTGAATGCTATTGCTGCAGCGGTTATTGGCGGGACCAGTCTTTTCGGCGGTCGCGGTCGAATCCATGATGCCCTCATTGGTGGCGCGGTTGTCGCAGTAATTGATAACGGAATGGGATTGTTGGGTTACTCCGCGGGTGTGAAGTTGATGATCACCGGGTCCGTGCTGATGTTGGCGGCTGGCGCAGACGCGCTGTCACGTAAACGGTCACAAGGAGTCATGCGGTAACACGCTCTCGAAATGTTGAAACCATCACCAGTCACACCTGACAAAGTTAAGCGACATAATCTCGCTCGAGTATTGCGTTATCTGCATGAGGACGGCGAATTAAGCCGCTCAGATCTGGTATTTCTTACTGGGCTCAATCGCAGCACCATCGGGGCGCTCGTCTCAGACTTGGCAGAAGCAGGTTTGGTGGAGGAAGTTTCTGGAGTGGGTGGGTCACGTGGCCGTCCATCTCTAGTTGTCCGCACCAATAGTTCACGCAATTTTGTTCTCGCATTTGATCTTGGAGTTGATCGGATAGTTGCCGCGGCTGTCGGTTTGGGCGGTGAAGTTCTGGCAACTATTCACCGACCCCGCAAGGATGGCCCGTATCCCGTGAAGGAAGCGATTGCCGCAATTTTGGAAAGTACAGATGAGCTCTTTACTTCGTTGCCGACCGGCGCGACCTGGGCTGGCGTCGGCATCGCGATCCCGGGAGTAGTGGAGACGGAGCTTGGTTTTATTCGCAAGGCACCTAACCTGGGTTGGATCGATGTGCCATTTGGTCAGATGATCACCGAATCCTTTCGTAAACAGATTGGGGTATGTCCCAAGGTGGTCTTGGGCAATGATGCGAATTTCGGAGCGGTCGCCGAATATGTTCGTGGTGCTGCGACCGCGGCGTCGAGTGTCGTTTATCTCACAGGGGATGTCGGTGTAGGTGGCGGAGTTGTTTTGGGAGGAGAGGTGTTAACTGGGAGCAGCGGTTTTGCGGGCGAACTGGGACACCTGGTAGTGAACCCCGCTGGTCAACCGTGTAATTGCGGAAGCAGGGGGTGCTGGGAGACGGAAGTGGGCAGAGACGCGATCTTGTCCGCCGCGGGTTTTTTGCCCGGTCCGGATTCGTTTCCGGACTTCCTAGCTGCGTCAATTGCTGATCCGGCAGCAATGAAATTGGCCCTCGCAGGGGTCGGCGGGTGGGTCGGTGTCGGACTGGTCAACCTGATGAACAGCATTGATCCCCATTACATTGTCCTTGGTGGTCACCTTGCAGAAATTTATCCGTATATCAATGAAGTCGTGATCAAACGCATTGATCAGTCTCGGCCAAATGCCCATACCAGGGCTCGCATTTCACTTCCTTCCTTGTCACTGGATAGCCCGCTTGCTGGGGCGGCGGAAGCCGCATTCGCGCCGCTACTGTCAGATCCATTGCACGAAATGGATCAAGCATTTGTCCTCATCTAGTGACTCGCACGTGGAAGTCGGATTTCGTGGCCATCAGTTAATTTTCAATATCAGGCTCGGAGGACGGGCAATTAGTTGGCAGTACCAAGGAATTGAGTTGCTGGGGGCAGCTGGCGAAGATCCAGTGGAGTTCGGCTTCTACCCCATGGTTCCTTGGGCCGGAAGGTTGGTGAACAACGCAATATTTGTAGACGGTGAACTATCGGAACAAGATGTCAACTATCAAGGCTGGGCACTTCACGGAGTTTCATTTGCCCACCCCTTGTCAAGTTGGAATGTCATAGAGAGTGAAGAATGCACGACGTTTATTGCACGACAGGTAATTACTGATTGGGCAAGTATCCTTGACGTTACATTCACTTGGAATATTCGCGCGCATTCACTTGAGACCATAATTCAAGTCACTCCGAGGAGCGAGGTACCGACCAATATTGTGGTGGGCTGGCACCCCTGGTTCCACAAATCATTGGGTGTGGGTTCACCTGCTCAGCTTCACATTGTCAAGGCGAAATTACTCACCAAGTCAGATTCACTACCGACCGGTGAGCTCGTTGATTTTGATGACAGCCGGGGACCGTTCGACGATGCCCTAATTGTGCCGGATCGAGCCATAACTATTGATTGGCCTGACGCGTTGCAATTGCGGGTAACGAACTCTCACGGCTGGTTCGTGATTTACACCGGTCATAAGGATTTGATCTGCGTTGAACCGCAAACGGGTGCACCTAATTCACTCAATGGCCCGTTTAGTGAATCTGTGGTCGCCTGCAGCAAGAGTGATCCGGCTTGTATGAAAACTCAATGGGGTTTGAAAACTCTCAATGAGTAGCCGGTGGCTCCAAGCGCACGACTTCACCATTTGCAACTGAAATTCGAGCTGCATCTAATACCCGCGTTGTGGCTACGGCCTGATCCAGCGAGACTGTTGGGAGCACAGATTCGGTCAGGAAGGCCAAAACTTCTCGATAATATTCGGGCCAGTTGCCAATTTCAAATGGCAACGTTGAATGCGTGAGTTCACCCGCAACGTCACTTGACCAAATTTCAACAGTTGACTCAGCAGACTCAATCCCCCAGCCATCTCCGGGAATTTCACCTAATTTGAGGTGCTTTTCTTGAGTGTCCAAGTCATTAATGCGTAAAGCACCTTTCGTGCCGGCGAGTGTGAATCGTGGTCCAGGTAAAGCAGTTGCGAGTGATCCCACTAGATAAGAAAGTCCACCAGATTCGTGCTGCAAGATGATCAGTAGGTCGTCGTCAGATACTGGGATCTCGCGCACAGTTCGGGCGTGCGCGTTGACCGAAACTACCGGTCCCATTAGGTCCAGCGCTTGATCAACTAAATGGGGTGCGAAATCGTAGAGCACTCCACCGAGCGCTTCAGGATCATTCAATTCCCGCCAGTCGCCTTTGGGGAGCAGCCGGAATCTTTCAAGTCGCGATTCGAATCGGTGTGGAGTACCGATCGTTCCTGAATCCACAGTCGCTTTGAGGGTTAGGTAATCCGAGTCCCAGCGGCGGTTCTGAAATGGGAGAACGGCCACACCGTTGGCGTGAGCTAATTCACCAAGTTCTGCAACTGCCTGGGCATTAGCAGCGATTGGTTTATCAATCACGACATTAATCCCGCGAGAAAGTGCGGCTCGGGAGTGAGGCACGTGCGTGACATTGGCGCCGGCAACGACCACCAAGTCAGGGTTCAAATCAAGCAAAGCGTCCAGATCATTGCTCACCAGCGCATGTGGAAAATCAGATTTTGCCTGGAATACCCGCTCATCGTTTCCCGTCAAAATCCCGATTACCTCAAAACCAGCAACTGAATTAAGTAACTGCCCATGAAAGATTTTCCCTGCGAGTCCATACCCGAAGATAACGACAGTTTTCACGACACCAGCCTATCGGCACTCGCACACTGAATAACTATGATGATGGCATGACATATGCCCTGCGCGACCTAAAAGACACTGTAATTGCCATCACGGGAGCAACCTCGGGAATCGGTAAAGCAACCGCCGAACAACTTGTTGAGCTTGGTGCCAAGGTGTCACTGGGCGCACGCAACGCTGACCGCCTGCAAGATTTAGTTAAACAACTAGGACCCGACAACGCTATTGGGGTTCCCATGGATGTCCGCTCGGTTGAAGACAACCAATCATTGATTAATGCGGCGGTAGAAAAGTTCGGAAAACTCGACTCAATTGTCCCGAACGCTGGTATCGGCATATACGGATCCATTTTGGACCACTCGGACGATGAACTCCGCCGCATGATGCATACCAATTACGACGGCACCGTCTGGACTATTCGTGCGGGCGTTCCCGAGATGCTAAAAACAACCGGGGCAGGGGACATCGTGATCGTTTCCTCGGTTGCAGGCTTTCGTGGAGGTGGGGACGAAGCGGTGTACGCGGGCACCAAGTTTGCCCAGGTTGGTCTAGCCGGTGCATTGGATCGCGAACTGCGGGAGAAGGGGATTCGCGTCACCGCTGTATGCCCAGCCGGTGTAGGCACAGAGTTCGCAGTTGGCGCTGGCCGCGTTGAAAATGATGCACGTTTCGCAGACTGGCTGGTAGCCGACGATGTCGCTCACGCAGTCGTCTCAGTGCTCCAGCAGCCTCGCACTGTCCGCACTACCGTTTGGCAGCTGTGGTCAATGGGTCAACAAAGCTGATTGCAATTCCCAATCGGTGCCGGATCAACGAGCAAGTTGGTGACCAATAGGATTCACTGATGCACCGGGGTCGCGGGACTGGTCTGAAATTCGTTTCCCCTCATGAAATCGGTTCGTGAACCGAGTGCTGGGAACGCGGAGACTCCTTTCCCAGAACGGCTACCCCTAGGTCTGAGAACGCGAGGCCTGTTGACCGGGGAAGAGGCCTGAACCAAGCCAGTTTGACACTGTGTGCGCGTGGGTTTGCGTACAAAAAACTTAGAATTGTCGATTGAGACGCGTTAGATTACTTAGTGGCGGAGGTTTTTGCGTGCTAAGTGGTGAGGATGACACAAGATTCACAGGAATCACAGATCGAGGCACGACTTGAAGCGCTGATTGCTGGGGTTGAGGTGACGGGCGTAACTGGAACCAGTCCCGTCGGTTCCAATACGGCCGCAACTTAATGCAAATGCGAACGCGGAAACCAAATGGACTACGATCAAAAAAACTTCACGCGATAGCACGTAAGTCACTCACGTAAAAGAAAGACCCGCCCTGTTTTTTCAAGGGGCGGGTCTTTCCTTTGTGCGTGACCTTTAGAGCAGATTGGGCTCTGTCACTGCAACAGCGGTTGGTGAGAAGCCCCACTCAACTGCAATAGATTCCAACGTTCCGTCAGCACGCAAGGTGTTGAGGTTGTCGTTGATCGCTGCGACCAAGTCAGGGTTGTCCAAGTTCACTGGGAAGTTGGTCTGGCCTGGCTTGGTTGTGGAAAGTACCCGCTCGTCAGGAGCTGGCACAACCGAAGCTGCACCTTCAACTGGAGTAACGGCAAGAGCCGATTGAGCTGATGGATAGGTGTCAACAATGACGTCAATGCGGCCACTGGCAAGATCGGCGTACATGGATTGGGTCGTTTCATAGAGACTCAAGTCGTCACCAACAACATTTTCCAAGTCTTCGTTCCACAGGAATCCCAGAGTAGATCCAACCTTCTTGCCAACAAGTCCTTCAATCGTGTCAACACCATCAACAGAGATCAAGGTGAGTTGGTCAATGATTACTGGTTCACTAAGAAGCACAATTTTGGCGCGCTCAGCTGTGCGATACCAGCTACCCATGGTGGTATCCGCGCGTCCAGACTCAATCGCTGGAATCATCGCGGCCCCTGAACCTGGTTGCACCTTGACATCGAGACATTCCAAAGCCGCAATCGCGTTGAGGATCTCGCCCTCGGCGCCTGTGATTGATTCACCATCAATCGAAGCAAACGGTGGGTACTCGTATGCAGCAACGGTGAGGAATCCTGCGTCCACCGTCGCGAGGCCGGCATGTGCTGGAACGCAATCTGCCGTGTCAGTCGCTGTTTCTTCCGCATCTGCGGTTTCTTCGGCGGCTGCCGTGGTTTCTTCTGCCGTGTCCGTTGCAGAATCATCACTGGAGCAGCCTGCGAGAGCCAAGCTACCAGCGGCGATTAATACGGCGAACTTCATTGCTTTTCTGTGCATCTTTTATACCTTTCCTTACTGAGTTTGCCACTTCGGGGTTCCGGAATGGCATTTACTTTTTCATTCACAAATGTTTGCTGAGACGTTTTTCAATTGACGTGACCAAAGCCGAGGCGGGAATCGTGATGATCGCGTAAACAAATGCCGCTGCAAGAAACACAGGTAAGTATTGAAATGTTGTGGTGCCCAAGAAGTAGGCGGCTTGCATGACCTCGCTGTAGGTAATTACGTACGCAAGAGAAGTCAACTGAAACATGATGATTGAAAGGCCCATGAGTGGCGGAATTGCGATTCGGGAAGCTTGCGGCAGCAAGATATAACGGAAACGATCACGCTCACTAAGGCCCAATGAACTACCGGCCTCAGTTTGTCCACGTGGGACGCTGCGCAGACTTGACCGGATTATCTCCGTGGCGTAAGCCGCGGCAGACCAAGTGAATGCCCAGGTGGCCGACGCGAGTGCCGAAGGGACGATATTGATCTGTGGCAACCCCTGGTAAAAAATGTAAAGCAGGACCAACAACGGTAATCCTCGACCAACTTCGACAAAACCGATCGTGACCCATCGCACAACGCGTAGTCGACTGTCTACAAGAAGTGCGAGGACGAGGGCAAGTGGCAATCCCAAGCCAAGTGAAATGCCTGTAAGTTTTAGCGCAGCGACCAAACCGGGGAGTAACTCGCCGACGTAGCCAAACCAAGTATTGAGTTCCACTATCCCACCTGATATTTCTGGCTAGCCTTGGCATCTGAATGCCTGGCCCACACACCGAGGGGAACGCTAAAGGCGAGATAAATAAGGCCGACCGTGAGGAACGCAGAAAGGCCTTCACCCGTGTTTTGGGCAACCTGATTAGCTCTAAACGTCATTTCGACGACGCCAATAGTTGAGGCCAAAGCCGAATCCTTCATCAGTCCGATTCCGTAGGTGACCATGGACGGACTCACCGTGCGAAATACCTGCGGGGCGACAATGCGCACGAATATGTCAATGCGACCTAGCCCTAATGACTGTGCAGCCTCAATTTGTCCGCGACCGATTGCTGCCAACCCACCCCGGTAAATCTCACCCAAGTAAGCCGACGCGATGAGCGAGAAGGTGAGAATCGCCGCGATGAGCGATGTCAGTCGAAGTCCCACTTCGGCAAGTCCAAAAAAGACCAGGAATAGCCACACTAATGGCGGAACACTTCGAATAATGTCCACCCAAACACGGGCACACACGCGAACAATGCGCGAAGACGAAACTCGAGCACCGGCAACGGCGATACCGAGAATCGACCCAAAGAAAAAACTGCCCAACGTGATCAACGCGGTCCAGATCAATCCCTGGATGATGTAGCTAAACATCAGCGACCCATTACTGCGCCGAGGAACTGCTTGGTTCGGGCATGTGTTGGCTCACTCATAATCACTCGAGGATCCCCCGACTCAACAATTTTCCCATCCACCATGACGTAGACACGGTCACCGACTTCGCGAGCGAAGGCCATCTCGTGTGTAACGATCATCATGGTCATTCCGTCATTGGCAAGTTCGCGCATGACCGCAAGAATCTCGGCGCCAACCTCCGGGTCCAGTGCTGAAGTTGGTTCGTCGAAAAGCATTACCTGTGGATCGAGTGAAAGTGAGCGCGCGATTGCGACTCGCTGCTGCTGCCCACCAGAGCAGCGTCCTGGATAGGCATCGGCCTTTTCTTTGAGACCGACCCGATCAAGGAGTTCCAATGTGCGGGTATTCGCTTCGTCTTTATTGCGGCCGAGCACCCGACGCTGGGCAAGTGAAATGTTTTCCATTACGGTGAGGTGTGGGAAAAGGTTGAAGGATTGAAAGACCATGCCGACATCGCGGCGCAATGTGGAGAGTTCCTTCTTGGTAGCGTGCTTGTGGCCTTCACCGATAGTGATCTTAAAGTCGCCAATCTCTAAAACCCCCGTTGTGGGCGTCTCGAGAAGATTTATACAGCGCAGAAAAGTCGACTTTCCGGCACCAGAAGGCCCAATTATCGAGATAACATCGCCTGAGTTGATCTCCATTGAGACGTCACTCAGGACCTGAACCGGACCAAAATCTTTGCAAATATCGTAGGCTTTGAGGTAGGGAACTTGATCTGACATGCTTACTCCATTCCTTGTTCACGAACGGCAATCGCACTTATTTCAATGCGCTTGGCGCCGCGAAAATCCGCCACGAAAATAGAAGTACGCGGGGGTCGGGGCATTCCGGCGAAACGTTCGCGCCATGCGAGGTCGTAGGCTTCAAATTCTTCTTTTTCCGCCAAGTAAACGGTAATTTGCAGGATTCGATCTAACCCTGAACCGCATCGCAGCAATGTCTTTTCTAGGTTGTCCAGACATACTTTGGTTTGACTCGTAATGTCCTCAGGGATCGAACCGTCCGGGAGCATGGGGATCTGTCCGCAAGGAAACACCAAATGACCCAGTGTTGTTGCAGCACCGTAACTGCGTTCGACACCGTCAACATGGGCAACATGCTCAATGTGATTTCGATTGTTCATTCTGGCACCAAGAACTTTCGGGCACTCTTTTGTAAAGAGCGCCAGCTATGTGGATCCACTTGGACGCCACTACTGAGGGATTCATTTATTCGTATCTCGCGGTCTGTGACCGATAGAATGAGTTCGCCACCAGTAATCCTTTTTTCGGTGATGAACCAACCCGTCTTGCTCATGGGTAATTTGGGGAGTATCTGTGACAAGTCTGGGTTGTGAAAAAGATTCCCCAACTCGTCAACCCGGTAGGACTCAGGCTTTGATCCGCTCATTGAGCCCCATGTCATGGGCGCGCCGGTTGGTTGAATATCCCAGATCGCTGCCGCAACGTTGCGCAGATCTGCTGAGCCTTTCACTAAAACAATTTGACCGGCATGACCGAGTGCGAGCACCGTTGCGTGTGACCCCAATATCATCGCGCTGGTTTTCCGGGGATCTTTCACCGAGAGCATGCCGCCGGATCTTGCTATTTTCGGGTGGCGGCGATGTACCCGCCAGCGTCGAGCATCTCGACAAATATCTGTGATACCCCTCGACCACAGCACTTCCGCGGTTGCCGCTATTCGCCCAGCTGACTGCGCTTCACCCCACGGATACCCGTCGGCGCGCAGCGCTCGATAACTTGCATCTTTTACTTCACGCACGGAGACTCGAAAGCCCGCTGCCCGTGGCCAACTCGTCGTGCTCAAGATCCCTGTCCCCTCAATGGCAATCCTGGGAAGACCTGGTCAAAAAGTCGCATCCAGTTTTCACCCATGACGGAATCAAGATCGTTGTCACTCAATCCCGCGTCCGACAAAGAATTGGCCAAAGCCGGGAAGTCGCGTGGTGAGGTGAACCAGTCCGGCCATTCGGGCCAGGTCGCGCCCGAAGAAGGTTGCCAGCGACCGTCACGCAGCACACTCACATAATCGGAATCCCAATTACGCGTGCAGTCGCTGCCCAGGCCAATGTGATCAACACCGACCTGGTCAATTAGACGGACAATCATTTCGCTGAATTCTTTTTGGCTGGTTTCCTTGCCACCGATCACATTTGGATAGAGACAAGCTCCAATGACTCCGCCACGTTCGACCAAGGCGTTAATTACTTCATCCGGCTTATTGCGCGGCGAGTCAACGAACCACAACGGGTTTGCGTGGGTAATTGCCACCGGCGTCTGCGATTCGCGGATTGCGTCAAGGGACGTCTTATTGCCAACGTGGGAAAGGTCGATCAACATGCCTACCCGATTCATTTCAGACACAATGATCGATCCGAATCGAGTGAGCCCTGAGTCATTCGGGTCGTAGCACGCTCCACCTACATAGTTTTGAATGTTGTAAGTCAATTGCGCGATGCGGACACCGAGTTTGTGAAAGGTCTCCACCATGGAGTAGTCCTGGCCAAAGGGTGACGTGTTTTGAAAACCGAGGACTACTCCGACCTGTTGCTGCGCGGCTGCCTCTCGGATCTCTTGCGTCGTCGTCACAATTCGCACGAGTTCGGGGTGACGGCTCTGAAGTACACGCCAGTCCGCAATGTTGCGAATCGTTTCGAGTGTTTCGTCCCAAACGGCGCACGTGGCATTAATTCCACCGACGCCGCCATCACGGATTTCCTGGAGTACTTCTTCACTCCAGTTGCTGATCTGAAGTCCGTCAAAGAC
>DEZY01000089.1 GCA_002365735.1 Actinobacteria bacterium UBA3120 | reverse complement strand
GGAATATCTATTCCCCGATTCCTCCCCTGACCGAAGATGGAACCGCCGCGGTAGCGTCGACCCCGCCGGTACAGGCAACCGAAAATTCCCCTGAATTTCAGGCCGAGCTCGTGGCTTTGGACTGTACTGATCCGACTGTTACAGCAGGGGGCGCACCCGACGATCCAGAACAATGGCTCGCCACATGTGAACAATCTGGGGCGACAAAATATTCGTTACAGCCGGCCTTCATTAAAGGCACCAACGTCACAGACGCAACCGCCGAACTTCCACAAGGCGGGGTGACTTGGGTGGTAAGTCTCGAATTTGATTCTGAGGGGGCCTCGGCCTTGGCTAGTGCCTCGACGGAGTTGAGCGCATTGCCAGAGTGCGGATCAGGAGCTGAACCGTGCAACGCCTTCGCGATTGTACTTGATGGGGTTGTTGTGTCAGCCCCTCGATTCAACGAACCGATCATTGGCGGTCAAGCACAAATTGAAGGCAACTTCACGGCTCAAGAGGCCAAAGACTTGGCAAATATCCTCAAATTTGGCGCATTGCCCATCACACTAAATCCAGTTGACGTAACGACTATTTCTCCTACCGTCGGTAAAGATCAGCTTGAAGCGGGTTTGATCGCCGGCGGGATCGGGCTGATTCTGGTCATGCTGTACCTGCTGTTCTACTACCGAATTCTTGGAATTGTGGCCGGGCTGTCGCTCGTAGTCGCTGGTGGTTTGGTCTACGTAATATTTGTGGTGCTGAGTAAGACGATCGGGTTGACGTTGACCCTGGCCGGTGTCGCAGGCGCAATCGTTGCAATTGGTATTACCGCGGACTCTTTCATTGTGTACTTTGAGCGTATCCGCGATGAGATTCGCGATGGCAAATCACTGCGTCAGGCGTGCGATTCAGGATGGATTCGGGCACGAAGAACACTGCTGGCAGCGGACTTTGTGTCGATTCTGGCTGCGGTGATCCTGTATCTGCTCTCTGTGGGCAGCGTCCGAGGATTCGCTTTCGTACTGGGTCTGACCACCCTGATTGACGTAATGGTGGCGTTCTGGTTTACCCATCCGGTCGTCGTGCTTCTGGGTCGTTCAAAGTTCATGCAAAGTGGCTCGCGTTGGACTGGCCTTGATCCAAGTCGTCTCGGCGGCATCAGTGTGGCTGACGCACTCGCGGGTCAATCCCGCCGCAAGCGAAGGGATGCATCCGAATGAGCAAGTTGACGGTGATCGGACAACGTCTGTATCGGGGAGAGGTGTCGTTCAACTTTGTTGGACGTTGGAAGACCTGGTACATCGTCAGTGGAATAATTCTGCTGATCAGCGTGGGAGCGCTTGTCGGACGTGGACTCAATCTTGGGATCGAGTTCAAAGGCGGAGCTGATTTTTCATTGCCAGCAGCAACGTGCTCTGTTGAGGAGGCGCGGACGGTTTCGCAGGCTGAAACGGGTGCTCAAACCATTGTCACCATCACCGGATCCGGCACCGTGCGGGTGCAAACCGAAACCTTGACCCCTGCCGAGTCGTCGGTGGTTGCCGGCCAGCTTGCACAGGCTTGCGGACTCGTAAAGGAAGACATCAAATATCAGGTTGTTGGGCCGACGTGGGGTGCAGAAATTTCGGCAAAGGCACTCCAAGGACTCTTGGTATTCCTGCTATTCGTGACCCTGTTCCTCACCCTCTACTTCGAATGGCGCATGGCGCTAAGCGCACTCGTCGCACTGGCCCATGATCTTCTGATCACGATCGGGATTTATGCCCTAATCGGCCTCGAAGTAACCCCTGCGACGGTCATTGGTGTGCTCACGATCTTGGGCTATTCGCTGTACGACACCGTGGTCGTCTTTGACAAAGTAAAAGAAAATACCCGGGGAATTACCGGGCAGTCCGTGCTGACCTACAACGAAGCGGCGAACCTTGCGGTCAATCAGACCCTGATTCGATCAATCAATACCTCGATCGTGGCGCTGCTACCGGTGCTTTCGATCATTTTTGTGGGGGCCTTCCTCCTTGGGGCGGGAACACTCCTGGATCTTGCGGTAGCCCTCGCTATCGGTATGGCCGCGGGAACCTATTCCTCGATTTTCGTGGCCACACCCGTGTTGGCGCAATTGAAGTCAGCCACTCCGGAAATGAAGGCCCTGTCAAGCAGGGTTCTTGCTAGGCGAGGCCAAGCGCAACGCAAGAATGCCGATTCGGGTCAAGAGGCTTCCGATGCAGACAATATAGTCACCTCGCGAAATCAAGACCCACTTGAGCGGCAGCAGCCACGAAAGATGTCGCGCTCTAAGCGCAAGCGAGGCTAGAGCCTCAACCCCGTAACACCTCACGCGTACACTGTGAATAATCGTCGTGCTGGTTGGGAGGTCATATGTCAGAAGACATGGTTACCCCGGCAGCGATGACGCCTGCGAGCAGCGGGGTTACCCCCGGCTCAGAGGGCGGCTTTCGATCTCGGTTGTCGCGATTTGGATCTAGCCGGTCTGGGGTCGTGGAAATCGATCCGTTGCTACGTACTCTTCGCAAATACCACCCGAAGTCAGATACGAAAGTCGTTGAGCGGGCATATGAGATGGCGCTCTATCTCCATCGTGATCAGAAGCGTCGATCGGGTGAGGACTACATCACACATCCGGTTGCAGTGGCCGAAATTTTGGCCGATCTTGGCATGACGTCTTCGACCCTTGCTGCTGCACTACTACATGACACGGTTGAGGATTGTGGCTATTCACTTGATGCCTTGAGAGAAGACTTCGGAGACGAAATCGCTTCACTCGTTGATGGAGTTACCAAGCTTGACAAGGTGACCTATGGTGAGGCTACCGCTGCTGAAACCGTGCGCAAAATGGTCGTTGCGATGGCCCGCGATATCCGGGTACTCGTGATTAAGCTCTCCGATCGTCTGCACAATATGCGAACACTGCGGTACTTACCCGATGACAAGCAAGAGAAAAAGGCTCGTGAAACACTCGAAATTTATGCACCGCTGGCTCACCGACTGGGCATGAACGCGATTAAGTGGGAGCTAGAAGACTTAGCTTTTGGCACACTGCATCCAAAAATGTTCGCCGAGATTGATTCATTGGTTGAGCAACGAGCCCCTTCGCGCGAACGAAACTTAAATGTCATCGTAAAGGAATTGAGCGAGGATCTGCGTAACAGCAAAATCAAGGGTCAAGTTACTGGTAGGCCAAAGCACTATTATTCGATTTACCAAAAGATGATTGTGCGTGGGCGGGACTTTAACGACATTTATGACCTCATCGGAGTGAGGATTCTGGTCGATACCGTTCGAGATTGTTACGCGGCGCTGGGGGCTATTCATGCGCAGTGGAGTCCAGTACCCGGCCGCTTCAAAGACTTCATTGCGATGCCCAAATTCAACATGTATCAATCACTGCACACAACTGTGATTGGTCCCGATGGGAAACCCGTTGAGGTACAGATCCGGACCCATGACATGCATCGGGCTTCTGAATACGGAGTGGCAGCACACTGGCGTTACAAGCAGGGATCTGATCTAAAGACCGACGAATTCGCTTGGCTACGCCAATTGGTTGATTGGCAGCGCGAGACCGAGGATCCGAGCGAGTTCATGGACTCCTTGCGATACGACCTGGGAACCGCCGAGGTATACATCTTCACTCCAAAGGGTGATGTATTTTCACTTCCGATTGCATCAACCCCCGTGGATTTCGCCTATTCGGTGCATACTGAAGTGGGCCACAGGTGCGTTGGGGCACGGGTCAACGGGAAACTTGTACCCCTGGAATCCGTGCTAAATAATGGCGATGTTGTCGAGATTTTTACATCTAAATCAGAGGGCTCCGGGCCAAGCCGAGACTGGCTCAATTTTTGTGTGTCTGCGCGCGCCAAGAGCAAAATCAAGGCGTGGTTTTCCAAGGAACGGCGCGAAGAAGCCGTGGATAATGGCAAGGACCAAATTGTGAGAGCTGTTCGCAAGCAAGGTTTGCCCTTGCAGCGGATGATGACCAACCAGGCGCTAACCAGCATTGCCGCGGGCTTGAATCAAGCCGATATCACTGCCCTGTATGCATCCGTGGGGGAGGGGCGCATCTCTGCTCAAACGATTGTGGCTCGGCTCATTGACGTTTCCGGTGGGGTCGACGGAGCAGCCGACGACACGGCGGAGGCATTCCGACCAACATTCAGCACCCCTACCAAATCACGCAACCACGACGTCGGCGTTGTAGTCGATGGGGCTGACGACGTGTGGGTGAAATTGGCGCGGTGCTGCACTCCGGTGCCGGGTGACCCAATCTTCGGGTTTGTTACCCGCGGTTCAGGGGTGTCGGTTCATCGCGGTGATTGCGTAAACGTCGAGTCGCTTAAGGCGGAGCCGGAACGGCTGGTAGGTGTTACCTGGTCACCCACCCCAAATAGTGTCTTTTTGGTCAATATTGCTGTCGAGGCGCTTGATCGATCGCGGTTGCTCTCCGATGTGACGAAGGCGCTCTCTGACACCCACGTAAATATTCTGAGCGCGTCAGTGTCCACCACGCGAGATCGCATCGCGACATCGCGCTTCACTTTTGAAATGGCAGACCCGAAACACTTGGGGTCAGTAATTAAAACAGTCCGGGGAGTTGAAGGTGTCTTTGACGCCTACCGGGTGTAGCAAACGCTCTTTGTTACGAACTCAGATCCGCAGCAGTGTTTTCTACTGCCCCGAGGAGTGTTCGAAGGCTGTTAATCGATTCTTCAAGTTCAGCCGCCGCCTTCGTATCTCCCGCCGCCTGTGCTTGCTCGAGTTGACGCTCATATTTGGAGAGACCACCAGCGAAGGCACTGGCGGTGTCCTCTGCTCGAGCTAGGGCTTCCGGGTTAGTACGCGTCCATTGCTTTTCCTCAACTGCACGGAAGGCATCCTCGACTTTTTTCAGACGTGAATCCAGTCGTGCACGGTCCTTCTTGGGCAGCTCACCAGCTTTTTCCCACGCGAGTTGCAGTTCGCGCAGCTGGGACTTCTGTGACTTCAGTGCCGTCATATCCACGGGCAATAGAGCTTCGGCCTTGATCATAAGTTCTTCCTTCACAGCAACGTTGGGCCGCAACTTCTCCTCTTCAGCTGCTTCACCGGCTTTGAGTGAGTCAAAGAACTCGTCTTGGGCAGCCTTAAATCGCTTCCACAGTTTGTCCTCATCAGCTCGGCTTCCACGTGGCGCCTTTTTCCAAGCATCCATCAGGTCCTTAAACTTTTTGATGCCCGCCTTGGGGTCGGTGGTACCGAGAGCGGCCTGCGCGCGAGTGATCAGTTCACGTTTGACACCGAGGGCCTCTTTGCGTACGGCATCTAGTTCATGGAAATGCGCGCGACGCCTTTTATCAAACGAGGTGCGAGCATTGCTCAATCGCTTCCACATTTCCTGTTCAGCATTTCGATCCACGCGCGGGAGGGTCTTCCACTCCTCCACAATCGCGGTGTATCGCTCAGTCGTTGACTTCCATGAACTGGAATCTGACATCTTCTCGGCTTCCTCAACAAGTGTGATTCTTGCTGCGCGCGCACTCTCCTTAAGAGCTGCCTTGCGGGCCCGCTCGGTGATCCTTTTTTCCTCAATCAACACATCTACGCCGGTGCACTTCTGCTCAAGGGACACGATGTCACCGACAAACGAGCGCCCGGAGAGGGCTTCCCGCACCCTTTTTACCACCAGGGTGGCGGCGTCCGCCGAGGTTTTACCCTCCGTGATCCGCGTCTGAATTACCTCGATCTCTACCACCAGGTCGTCATATTTGCGCGCATAAAATGTGAGTCCGTCTTGGGGGGTCCCGGCCGCATACTGACCGACTTCTACTTCACCCTCTGGCGCCTTAAGAAAGACCGTCCCATCTGCTGTGACCCGGCCCCACTGCGATGCCTGGGAAATTGCCGCACGTGCGACCGGCTTAAGGGATGCTGGCGTGGGTGTGGCAGGGGTGGGTGTGGCTGGGGTGGGTGTGACAGGGGTGGGTGCGGCAGGGGTGGGAACTTCAGTCATGGTGAGCCTTTCGCGGGAACCAGGTTGGTCGGCTGCAGAGGTTGCAGCACTGTCGTTGCGTGTGAATCGGTCGTAAGACTAGTTTCCTACATTTGTGAAGTTTTGCCTTGGGTTCTCCCCTAACGTTAGGAAACTGTTGCAGTATTGATAAATACTGGCTGTGCCGGAGGGCCGTCGGTTAGGCCGCCTTCCACCCCGGCCGAGGCTAGATCTTGAACTATCCCTAGGCCGCTCGTCACGGTGCCCCAAATCGAGTACCCGGCGGGCAGCGATGTGGGCGCATAGACAATGAAGAACTGGGAGCCACTCGTTCCTGGACCAGCATTCGCCATTGCGATGGTGCCGGCTGGGTAATTGACGGAACCCTCCTCAGGGAGGTTTTCGTCCGGTATCGAATAGCCGGGGCCACCTGACCCATTGCCCGCTGGATCCCCGCACTGCAGGACATAAATACCTTCAGTTGTGAGGCGATGACAGGAAGTGTTGTCATAAAAGCCACTGCTTGCCAGAAATGCCTCCGAAGCAACCGTCTCTGGGGCGTTTGGGTCCAGTGCGATTTCGATCACGCCACAGTTCGTGTTGAGCGTGAGCGTGGTTGGAGAGAAGTCCAGTGCCTGCGGGCCATCGGGATATGAAATATCGTCTGCGCGAGCTGTACCCGCCACAGCACACTCCACGGCGGCGGCCGCGGTAGCAGTTTCGGATGCGGTTGGATCTGGCGGAGTCTGACTTTCCTGTGCCACTGGTGCTGAATCATCGCCCACGGCGGAGAAAACTGCAAAACCGACGCCAGCGACCACCAAGGCAATGACCACAACGATCGCGGTGAAGCGCTGGTTGCGCTTTGCGCGCTGGGCCCGCTCAGAGCGTTTGATCTGCTGGCGTTCGAATTTGGCTCGAGCAAGATCGCGCTCACGCTTCTGATTACTCATATATCGGCTCTCCATCGGTTCATAAACAGGTTGTTGTGATGCAACTTTTTTGAGATCTGGTTCAACGAGGTGTCTAAGAGTACCCATGGCTAGGCTGGCACCCTTATGTTGATCAAGGGTTTTCCCGCCGGCTCCTGGGCCACCAACGCTTATGTGGTGGCCCAGGGCCCAGGCGAGCCGGCCATCATCATTGATCCAGGCCAGGATTCCATGGAGGGAATCAATGAAATTATCCGCGCGCACCGGCTCACGCCCGCCGCCGTTATTTTGACCCACGGGCATATTGACCATATTTGGAGTGTCGCCCCGGTAAGCACCCAGTTCGCTATCCCGGCCTTGATTCACGTCAAAGATCGCTACCGGCTGGCAGACCCGGCCGGAAGTAGTTTTGCGGCCGCGCGCGAACAGTTGCTCGCCATGACGAAAGGCGAATTGGAACTGACTGAGCCAAGTGACGTTGAGGTAATTGAAGTGAATAAGTCGCTCAATATCGCTGGTGTGGATTGGGAGTTTATCCATGCGCCAGGTCACACTGAAGGCTCAATGGTGATTAGAACTGATCAAAGTGGTGATCCCATTGCTTTTACCGGCGATGTGCTGTTTGCTGGATCAATCGGACGCACGGACCTGCCAGGTGGGGATTCCCACGCGATGCAAGAGTCACTCGAGAACGTAATTCTGCCCATGCCTGATCACACCTTGGTGTACCCCGGTCACGGGTCCGACACGACAATCGGTGCAGAGCGCGAAACCAATCCATTCCTGAGCACGGGCCGAGGGATCTAGAGCATGGAAGCTATTAATGCACCCAAAGGCGTCCCAGATTACGTACCGCCGCGCAGCCGCGACTTCTACACGGTTCAGGAGCAACTTAGTTCGCCCGCCCGCCTGAGCGGCTACGAGTACATTGAGCTGCCGGTGTTTGAGGCAACGGAACTCTTCGAGCGGGGCGTCGGTGTCAGCACCGATGTAGTTCAGAAAGAGATGTACACCTTCACAGATCGCGGTGATCGATCAATCACGCTGCGGCCCGAAGGAACAGCCGGAGTGATGCGTGCCGTGATCGAGAACCGACTGGACAAAGGCTCACTGCCCGTCAAGCTGTGGTACCGAGGCCCGTTCTTTAGAGCAGAGCGCCCTCAACAGGGTCGTTACCGTCAGCTGCAACAGGTCGGAGTGGAAGCAATTGGATCCAATGACGCCATTATTGATGCTGAGGTAATTGCAATTGCCGACCAGTCGTATCGTTCACTTGGATTGCAAGACTTCCATCTTGATCTGACTTCCTTGGGTTGCTCCAAATGTCGGCCCGCCTATCGAGTCCTACTGCAAGAATTCCTTAATAAGTGCGATCTTGACCAGGAGACGCGCGCCCGAGCCGAACTCAATCCGTTACGGGTGCTGGACGACAAACGCGAAATTGTGGCCGCTCAACTAGTCGATGCTCCACTCATGATTGATTCGCTGTGCGGGCAGTGCCAACAGCACTACGACGAGGTGCGCAAATACCTGCAAATTTTTGGAGTCGTCTGGAACGAGGCGCCTCGCATGGTCCGCGGGCTTGACTACTACACACGCACAACCTTTGAATTTGTGCACCCGGGTCTGGGCGCCCAGTCCGGGATCGGCGGCGGAGGCAGGTACGACGGGTTAATGAGCGAACTGGGCGGAAGCGACCTCTCGGGAATCGGATTTGGGATTGGTGTCGATCGAACCCTTTTAGCATGTGAAGCGGAAGGTCTCACCCCGCTGCATAAGGCCATCATTGATGTATTTGTTATTCCCGTGGAGGTCGAAAATCGCAAACAATGTGTTGCTCTCCTTGTTCAGCTCAGGCGTGCGGGGATAGCAGCCGATCTTTGTGTCGACAACCGGAGCATCAAAAGTGCAATGAAAGTGGCTAATAACACCAATGCGCCATTGGTGCTTATTCTTGGCCCTGATGAGCTCAAGACCCAGAGTGCGATCATCAAGGAAATGTCGAGCGGCGACCAGCAGTCCGTGCCAGCCGAGGCTACAACTCTAATTCCGCAGTTACAAGAAATGTTACGCACCCTAAGAGAGGAACAATCTTGATTCGCACGGCTGAAGCAGGTGCACTGAACCGCGCAGATATTGGGCGCGAAGTGACGTTGGCAGGGTGGATCGCCAGCCGACGAGATCATGGCGGAGTAGCTTTCCTCGACCTTCGGGACTCAACTGGTGTGGCTCAAGTAGTCGTGCGTGACACCTCCATGGCGCATGACTTGCGGGACGAGTACTGCATTGCGGTTACCGGGACGGTCGAACAAAGACCTGAAGGTAATGCAAATCCGGATTTACCTTCCGGTGCGATCGAGATCATTACCACCAATCTTGAGGTACTGTCCAAATCTGCGCCACTCCCTTTCCCCATTGATGAGCGCACTATTGTCAACGACGAAGTTCGGTTACGACATCGGTATCTGGACCTGCGTCGCAAGAGTGCGGGAGATATTCTGCGAATGCGTTCGCAGGTTAGCCATATCGCGCGCAATATCCTGATCGATGAGGACTTCATTGAGATTGAGACACCTACATTGACTCGCTCTACCCCGGAAGGCGCGCGTGACTTCTTGGTCCCGGTGCGGTTGCAACCCGGCAATTGGTATGCATTGCCGCAGTCGCCGCAACTGTTCAAGCAACTACTCATGGTCGCGGGCATGGAAAAGTATTTCCAGATTGCACGGTGCTATCGCGACGAAGATTTCCGAGCCGATCGACAGCCGGAATTCACTCAACTTGATATCGAAATGAGCTTCGTGGACCAGGACGATGTCATGGCGATCGGCGAGCAAGTCATTCGAGCGCTGTGGCAGGGGATCTGCAAGTACGAAATTGGTGACATTGCGCAAATGACGTATCACGAGGCGATGCGTCGTTTCGGAAGCGACAAGCCAGACTTGCGTTTCGATTTAGAGTTGGTTGACCTCACCAAGTTCTTTGCAGATACCCCGTTCCGAGTTTTTCAGGCGGATTACGTGGGAGCGGTTGTGATGCCGGGTGGCGCGGATCAACCACGTCGAACATTTGATGCTTGGCAAGAGTGGGCCAAGCAGCGTGGCGCAAAAGGCTTGGCATACGTCACGGTCACGGAGGAAGGCCTTGGTGGCCCTGTCGCCAAGAATCTCAGTGATCAAGAACGCGCCGGACTGGTGGCATCAGCGGGTGCTCAAGTGGGGGACTGCATCTTTTTTGCTGCGGGTCGCGCTTCAGATTCGCGCGCATTACTGGGCGCCGTGCGAAACGAAGTTGCCGAGCGTCTTGATCTGGTGGACAAGAGTGTCTGGAGTTTCGTCTGGATTGTCGACGCTCCGATGTTCGAAGAAGTTCAAGACGCCTCCGGAAATTGGGCATGGACTGCGGTACACCACCCCTTCACCTCACCCAACGGAGATTGGATTAATAAGTTCACCGAGTCGCCGGGTGAGGCACTTGCCTGGGCCTACGACCTTGTGTGCAATGGCAATGAGATTGGCGGAGGGTCTATCCGTATTCATCAAAGCGAGATCCAAAGCCAAGTATTTCGGATTTTAGGGCTCGATGAGCAAGAGGCCAATGACAAGTTCGGGTTTCTGCTCGAGGCATTTGCGTACGGGCCGCCACCACATGGCGGCATCGCATTTGGCTGGGA
>DEZY01000054.1:9191-13537 GCA_002365735.1 Actinobacteria bacterium UBA3120 | reverse complement strand
CCGAGCGGACCGGCGCGGTAAGTCCGGCCAAGCACTTGACGTTCGTGTCAATCCGGCCGACATGGGTCGAGTAATTGGCCGCTCAGGGCGCACGGCAACCGCTCTACGTACCGTTGTTTCGGCAATCAATGAAGGCCGCGGAGTGCGCATAGACTTCCTTGACGCAGCCGAGCGCTAATTCACGTGCAGGTAACGGTGGGCCGGATAGGCAAGCCGCACGGTATTCGCGGCCAAGTAACACTGGAGGTTCGCACGGACGAGCCGGAACTTAGGTTTGCCCCTGGTACGACATTGCACCGCGAAAGCGGTTCGGATCTGATTGTTTCTGAGTTTCACTGGCACAGTAGCCGAGTCCTGCTCAAACTTGTTGGCGTGGATTCCCGTAGCGCAGCCGAGGAGCTACGAGACAGCATTATCACCGTTGAGCGAGCCGAATCCGAAGTTCCAGAAGAGGATGACGAATACTACGACACCAATTTGATGGGTTGTGCAGTGCGAAGTGTGCCCGGTGAGTTGATCGGAACGGTAACGGACGTTTTGCATCTTCCGAGCCAGGAAGTTCTTGTAGTGACTCAGGGGACGGTCGAGTATCTCATCCCGTTTGTCCACAGTATTGTTCCCGAAATTGATATTGCAGGCAAGTGCATCACGGTGGACCCGCCGGAGGGTCTGTTAACTCAGGAAGCCCCCAGTGAGAATTGATGTCGTTTCACTATTTCCTGCCTACCTAGACCCACTTAATTTGTCGCTCTTGGGTAAAGCCCAGACGCAGGGCCTGGTCCAGGTTCAGGTTCACGATTTACGCAATTGGGCGACCGATCCACACCGCAGTGTCGATGACACGCCCTACGGTGGTGGTCCGGGCATGGTCATGTCACCGCTTGTGTGGGGCAGTGCACTGGACCACATTCGAGAGGGCGCCCAGACCAAGCCAACGTTAATAATTCCTACCCCATCAGGTGAGCCATTTGATCAGGTGCTCGCAGCAGAATTCGCACGTGCAGAGCACCTCGTCTTCGCCTGTGGTCGCTACGAGGGAATTGACTCGCGGGTGGGTGTCCACTACTCGTCGAGCGAGCAGTGGGACAAAGTCAGGGAGATCAGCATTGGTGACTATGTTCTCGCGGGCGGAGAAGTGGCCACGCTAGTGATAATTGAAGCAATCACCCGGCTGATTCCCGGGGTGCTGGGCAACCCTCAGAGCGTCGTGGACGACTCATTCTCTCGTCCCGATTCCTTTATTGAAGGGCCCGTCTATACCAAGCCGCTGGATTGGCGCGGACTAGAAGTTCCTGAAGTCTTGCGCAGTGGAAATCATGGGGCGATCGAGCGTTGGCGCCAAGATCAGGCACAGGCACGGACCCGTAAGTATCGACCCGACCTTTTGACCGAAATGCCACCAGAGCAGGTGTAATCAGACGGGGCCTGTCGCATGGCACTTGGGGTGTGGCACACTTTGTAGGCTTGGCGCACCGGGAATCTGCCATAGGGGATCCGGATTAGCCGGCACTTACTGAAAATTTAGCACCGCACATGACCTATGGCGTGGGCAGGAAGAAGTAACTATGAAGAAGCTTGATGCAGTAGATGCTAGTTCATTCCGCGACGACATCCCCGCTTTTCGTGCCGGGGACAACCTCAAGGTCTATGTAAAGGTCGTTGAAGGAAGCAAGTCTCGTGTTCAGATGTTCCAGGGCGTCGTAATTGGCCGCCATGGTTCTGGTCTTGGCGAAACCTTTACGGTTCGTAAAGTTGCTTATGGAGTGGGAGTCGAACGAAAGTTCCCCGTGCATACCCCAATAATTGACAAAATTGAAGTGGTCAGCCGTGGCGATGTTCGCCGGGCAAAGCTGTACTACCTTCGCGGATTAAAGGGCAAAAAGGCCAAGATTCGCGAATTGCGCGAAACCCCAAAATCTGAAGGTTAATCCACGCACCACGTGTGATTTAGTCTGAATGAAAGTTTTTCTAGTAGCCATAGTGGGAATTTTCCTGCTATGGCTATTTGGTTTATTCGTGGCTCAACCGTTTGTTATCTCGAGTGATTCGATGCAGCCGGCCTTGACATCAGGCGATCGGATCCTGGTGAATCGGGCTGCCTATTGGTCTGGCTCTATCGGTCGCGGGGATCTGATTGTGTTTGAGGGTCAAGACAGCTTCAGCGCCGAAAGCGGCAGCTTTGTGAAACGGGTGATCGGAATTGGTGGAGACCGGATTGCCTGTTGCACTGACGCGGGCTACCTCAGCATCAACGGGACCACCATTTCTGAGAGCTCCTATCTTTACCCGGGTGATCTGCCCAGTGAGGTTACATTCGATGCTCTCGTACCCGACGGGAAACTCTGGGTTATGGGTGATCATCGCTCCGAATCGGCAGACTCGCGATCTCACCTTGGGGATCCAGGCGGAGGCTTTGTATTAGAGTCTAAGGTTGTAGGGCAAGCGCGGTTCGTAATTTGGCCACCGACTCGGTGGCAGCCGCTTGATTCACATTCATTCAGGGAGTTGAACTAGTGGCAGTTTCGGCCCGCGACGATGCACCACAGAATGACTCAGAGGACGAAGCAACAATTCACCACGATACGAAGAAGAAAAATTCTCTACTCCGTGGCATTGTTGAATTTGTGGTCGTTGTCGTGATCGCACTCGCACTTGCTACCGGCATTCGCACATTTGTCATCCAGCCCTTCTTCGTTCCCAGTGGCTCCATGGAGCAAACCCTGCAAATCGATGACCGCGTTGTTGCATCGAAAATTACCACTTCGATTTCGGGTGTTGCGCGTGGAGAAATCATGGTGTTTAAAGACCCGGGTAACTGGTTACCTGTCATGCAGCCAGCGGGTGATGGTTGGCGTTCTGTTGCAGCGAAGGCATTGACATTTGTTGGCTTGCTCCCTAGCGACTCTGGAGATGATTTAGTTAAACGCGTCATTGGGATTGAGGGGGACCGAGTCGCCTGCTGCAACGAGGCTGGCCAGATTGTTCTCAATGGAGTGGCTCTGGATGAAGCCTCCTACATTAATGGACCGACCGACCAGGTTCTTTTTGACGTCACGGTGCCCAAGAGCGGCATGTTTGTTATGGGTGACAATCGTGCAAACTCAGCGGACTCGCGCTTTCACTTAGACCAAAATGACGGTGCTGTTCCCAGCGACAATGCGGTCGGGCGCGTGTTCACTATCGTGTGGCCGCTATCTCGGATTACGATGGAGACGATCCCAGATATTTTCGGAAATCCAGCCATAGCAGCTGGCAATAAATTCGGAAATTGAGTAGCGGCATCACGGTTTCCGTGCCAAGTTTGCGACTGGAAAGATCCTTGCTGAGGGCAGGGCATTCGTTGGTTGCTGGAATAGATGAAGTGGGCCGAGGACCGCTGGCGGGTCCGATTTATATTGGCTTTGTTGTGATTGGCGCGGATACTCCTACCGCTCCCCGAGGAGTTCGTGACTCGAAGGCAACCCGGCCTAAAGATCGAGTCGCACTTGCCCAATTGATCAAAGGTTGGGCATGGTCGACAACAGCAAGCGTTGATGCTGGCTTTATTGATCGGCATGGACTGACGGGGGCGTTGCGTGAGTGTGTAAATATTGCTTTTCACACTGCTCGTGAATCAGGGATGGCGCCAAGTGCCCTGATTCTCGATGGAACCTTTAATTTTTGCGCCCCTGGGCTCCCAGTGAGCGTTGTGACACGCAGGAAAGCGGACGAGAGCGCATCCAGTGTCGCGGCAGCGAGCATTCTTGCGAAGGTTGAGCGGGATGCATTCATGTGTGAGCGCTCCATGGCGTTTCCCGGCTACGGGTGGGAGCGAAACAGCGGATATGGGACTCGCGAACATCAACAGGCGATATCGGACCTGGGACTGACCCGATTGCACCGAAAGAGTTTTTGCCACTGAGCGCTTATCCACAGCAGATAACTTCAGTCTTCCCTTAGCTGGCGAACTCAGTGAGGGTAAGCGGATGAAGCCAAAGGATGCCCTGGGTAAATATGGCGAGGAACTTGCTGCTCGCTACCTGTCAAAAAATGGATTGGTCATCCTTGAGCGAAACTGGCGTTGCGATCTTGGCGAGATTGATGTGATCGCTCGAGAGAAAAACGACCTGGTAATTTGCGAAGTCAAAACTCGACGCACTGTGGCTTTCGGTGATCCGATTGAGTCGGTGACTCCCCGCAAGGTTCGCCGTATGCGCGGACTTGCACTTCGGTGGCTTGATACACAGTCGGTGAGTCCGCGCGATATTCGCTTTGATGTGGTGGGGATTCTCGCTCCGGTGGTCGGACCACCGACGATCACGCATATTAGGGGGATTTGACGTGGCACTTGCCAGGTCATTTGGCGC
>DEZY01000054.1:6152-8990 GCA_002365735.1 Actinobacteria bacterium UBA3120 | reverse complement strand
ACCAGGCTTACCCACGGTAGGACTGGTGGGCTTGCCTGATGCCTCGGTCATTGAATCCAAGCATCGGTCAAAAACCGCGATCATGAACTCTGGTCTGACCTGGCCCAAGGCAAGGGTCACGATCAGCTTGTCACCCGCTGAACTGCGTAAGCATGGCGCCGGATTGGACCTGGCAATTGCCATGGGAATTCTGGGGGCGACCGGGCAAATCGCCATTGAGCACCTTGCCAACACTGTGTTTGTGGGCGAGCTGGGTCTTGATGGGTCGTTGCGAGCCGTACCCGGGGCGTTGCCTTCTGTGATTGCGGCTGCCCAAGCGGGTATGAATTCCGTGATCGTTCCTCCAAAGAATTTAGTTCAATGCCAAATAGTTCCCGCTACACGCGCGGTCGCTTGTGTGGATCTCAACCACGTTATTGCCTACCTTCGTGGCCAGCGTGAGCCAATTCACGCTGAAGATTCGGCCACTTTTCCCGCCGAAGAGTTGACGGATCTCTCTGATGTATTGGGTCAAGATGAAGCCCGTTGGGCGCTCGAAGTGGCAGCGGTCGGTCGCCACAACATGTTCATGATCGGTTCACCCGGAGTCGGCAAGACGCTGCTTGCCCATCGAATCTCGGGAATATTGCCGCCACTGACGCAAGAGGAAACTCTGCAAGCAACCTCGATCCACTGCGTTGCCGGAACTTCGCTGTGCAACCAGCCAATTACTCGTCCACCATTTGAGGCTCCGCACCATTCGGCTACCATGGCTGCACTGATGGGGAGCGTTCACGGACACAAGGTCACACCGGGCGCATTGACTCGAGCCCACCACGGCGTCTTGTTTCTTGACGAAGCACCCGAGTTTTCACGCAATGCCCTCGAAGCCTTGCGGCAACCGCTTGAGTCGGGTCAGGTCGCTTTAAGCCGGTCCTCGTGGACGGGGTTATTACCAGCCAGATTTCAGTTGCTCCTGGCGGCGAATCCTTGCCCGTGCGGGAATGCACTGACTGACACGATTAAAGCGTGTGAATGCACGTCAATGGCTATGCGCAAATATGCGGTTCAAGTGTCAGGTCCGTTGCGGGATCGGATCGATATAAATGTATTGATCCCTGGAGTTCGCTCAATGGCTGTCGGTGAGTCAAGTGGCGTCGTCCGAGAGCGGGTGATCGCGGCACGGGAAAGAGCCAGCAGGCGGTTCGCAGAGTATCCGTGGGCTACAAATTCAGAGATATCCGCAGCGTTGCTCCGAACAAAATTTTGTCCGGAGCCGGAGGGAAACGATCTTCTCAATACATACGTAGGCAAATCCGGTGGATTGCGAGGCAGCCATCGGGCCTTGCGTGTTGCATGGAGTTTGGCTGATCTGGCCGCTCGTAAGCGTCCGACTAGAGAAGACGTCGCCCTGGCAATTCATCTTCGAAACTCCGAGTCGGCCATGGCGGCATAATGAAAATACAATCGGAATCTGATGCATTCATCGCTATGGCGCATCTGTGCGAACCCGGTGACGAACTGATCAACAAGAAACTCGCGTCAGGAATTTCACCCATTCAAGTGTTGGACATGTTGGGCTCGAAAGGATTCCCACAGCGCGATAACTTAGCATTTACTAAAAGGTTTGAGAAATTCGATCTTGATGCTGAGTTAGATTTTGCACACAGAATTGGTGCACGAATCCTTACACGTGACCAAGAAGGTTGGCCGACCCAACTCCACGCTCTGGGCAGCCAGCAACCGTGGGCATTATGGGCCATTGGCTCGATTGATTTTCGAGTGATCGCCCTTTCTTCGGTTACGATCGTGGGGGCTCGTGCGTGCACTCCCTATGGAGCAGCGATTGCCGGCCAATGGGCTGCTGAACTGGGCGCATGGGGGACTCATGTGTTCTCGGGTGGTGCAATCGGAGTTGACTCGTGTGCGCATAAGGGCGCACTTCGCGCTGGCACGCCCACCGTTTCTGTTCTTGCCAGCGGGGTACAAGCTCGATATCCATCGAGCAACGAACATCTGTTTGCGCTGATCGTGGAAAACGGCGCGATCGTCAGTGAATCACCACCGCGTGAGCCGGCTCACAAACGACGGTTCCTGGCGCGAAATCGGATACTCGCCGGGTTAACCAAGGCAACGTGCGTTATTGAAGCGACAGATCGCAGCGGTACCAGCTCAACTGCCCGCGAGGCGTTGAACATGAATCGAATTGTTGCTGGGGTTCCAGGGTCGATCCATGCACCTACGTCGCTGGGTGTGAACACACTCCTAAAGCACACGGATGTACATCTGGTGACCAGCGCCGCTGATCTTCAGGAACTGGTCACCGGCTTCAATCCCCGTGAGGTCCCATCTGTGGGTGCGACCACCCGTGATCATCAACGAAACTCGAGTGCACGTTGGCGGGCATTGAGTGCCTCGGATTATGAAATCTGGGAGTTACTACCCAAGCACGGCGGCATGAATGTCGATAATCTCACGGAAAAGACGGGCCGCTCACGACTTGATCTTCTCGCGAGGTTGAGCGAACTGCGACTGACCGGATTCGCCAGCAATGTCGAGGGACTGTGGTGCAAGTCGAAATAGCCGCCGATACGCATCCAATGGGAAATATTACTTGGAAGTAACCGCGAGCCGTTACCTTCGTTCGTAGGGTCTATTGATCATCATGGTCTAGTGGACCAAGCAGTAATGGAGTGCGATGCCCAGATTGAGGCATTCTTGGAATACTTGGGTGGGGCTCGAGGACGCAGCCCCAACACGGTGCGCGCCTATCGCACTGATCTAACAACACTATTTGCTTCCATGCCCGATATCGAGTCGGTGGACCAGTTGTCTCTGATTGATCTTCGGGCATGGCTC
>DEZY01000054.1:2465-5990 GCA_002365735.1 Actinobacteria bacterium UBA3120 | reverse complement strand
CGTCGCGGACCTGCATCGTGCTGGTTGCGCGAGAGCGACGATTGCTCGAAAAGCTGCAGCGGCCCGAGCCTTCACGTCTTGGGCGCTGCAGCGAGGAATCATTGAACTCGATCCGGCGCTTCGTTTGGCCAGCCCGTCCGTGCCGAAGGCATTGCCGGTTATTTTGACGCAGGACCAAACCGCGACTCTCCTGGATCGAGAGATTGACCCAACCAATCTGGTTGATGTCAGGGATCAGGCGATCTTGGAGTTGCTGTATGCGACAGGTATCCGGGTGGCTGAATTGTGTAGTGCTGATCTTGGGGATCTTGATTCGGCGCGAAGGGTTATCCGAGTTTTGGGCAAAGGGAGTAAGGAACGAATGGTCCCTTATGGCAATCCCGCCCAACGCGCGGTGGATCGTTGGCTCACTTTTCGGGGGGAAGTTGCTTTCGAGACGACTGCACTATTCGTGGGAGTGCGTGGTGGGCGGATTGACCAAAGGGTTGTCCGCTCGATGGTAAACAAATCAACAAGCGCCGTAACGGGGAACAGCCTCTCGCCCCATGCTCTTCGGCATACCGCGGCTACACATGTTCTTGAGGGGGGAGCCGATATGAGGGTGGTGCAAGAACTACTCGGGCATGCGTCAATGGCAACCACGCAGCGTTACACCCACGTTAGCGTTGAGAGGCTCCGAAGGACTTTTGAAATTGCCCATCCAAGATCTGGCTCCGATCCAGGACCAGACTCGGATGAAGAACCGCAAGCGAACGCCACAGGATCCGCGGGCTGAGATACCGCGTGGTCGCTCCGTCAGCCACTTTAAGCCCAAAGTGCAGACAAGAATCTCGGCAATGGCCGCTCGTGCGGCCGGAAAAATCGATGTAGCCAATTACTGCTCCCGCCGATACGTAACTGCCCGTGCTTACTAGCGATTTCACCGGTTCGTAGGTGCTTCTCACCCGATTCCCGAGAGTGGTGGCCGAATTGACCAACTCGATGGAAACCACGGGTTTGCCTGCGATGTAACCGGCAAATGTGACCGTGCCTGACCCGACCGCGCGCACACGTTGACCTTGGGTGGAGGGAAAATCCACTCCGCGATGCCCCGAACTAAATCGTGATCTTGGCGGGGAGAATTCAGAGACGATAGAAGTTGGGGGGACGCCACGAAGCGGCAGCTCCCAATCAGTTTGGGCAGCGGCAAGCCCTAAGGGGTGTCCCAGCGCGAGGAGTGTAGAAATTACTCCAAGGGAGGCAGCAAAAGGGATCGGTATCATGGCTTAAGCGTGCGTCTTGATCGGATAACCCACCACGGACCGGGCCGTGATTGTGAGCGGCGGGGCACTTGGATGCTTCCCTGTGGATGGCCGTAGACTGCCCCCAGCACTTTTAATGATTCTGTTGATAGTGCAAATTCGCGTGACTTAATCCGGTAGTCCGGCCGCGCCTTGAACGGTCCACAGCTCGCTGTGGGGACAAGAGCGAAGTCACCAGGGGAGTTACATGAGTAACTCCACACAACCGTAAGCGGTGAAAGCCGCATGAATGGGCGCATTGCGTCTGCAAGGAGTTCGACCATGGCAACAGTTACCATGCGCCAGCTACTCGATAGCGGCGTTCACTTCGGGCACCAGACCCGTCGTTGGAATCCCAAAATGAAGCGTTTCATTTTCACCGAGCGCAACGGCATCTACATTATTGATTTGCAGCAATCACTTGCCTACATTGATAGTGCCTACGAATTTGTTAAGCAGACCGTGGCCCACGGTGGCAGCGTCATGTTTATCGGGACTAAGAAGCAGGCGCAGGAAGCAATTGCTGAGCAAGCTACCCGCGTGGGAATGCCCTATGTGAATCACCGCTGGTTGGGCGGAATGCTCACCAACTTCAGCACGGTTCACAAGCGTCTTCAGCGCCTCAAGGAACTTGAAGTGGTTGATTTTGAAGACGTAGCAGGTTCGAACCTGACCAAGAAGGAGCTTCTTGTTCTTCGTCGTGAGAAGATCAAGTTGGAGCACGTGCTTGGTGGTATCCGCGACATGGTGAAGATTCCAAGTGCCGTGTGGATTGTTGACACCAACAAAGAACATATTGCTGTAGGTGAGGCCCACAAGCTCAAAATTCCCGTGATTGCAATGTTGGATACCAACTGTGATCCTGACGTCGTGGATTATCCGATTCCTGGTAATGACGATGCAATTCGCGCAGTGGCACTTCTCACTCGCGTGATTGCCGATGCTGTGGCAGATGGCCTCATGGTTCGTGCTGGCGGAGCTAATGCTGAGGCAGCGGAACCATTGGCCGAATGGGAGCGTGAGCTTCTTGCCGGATCTGAGCCTGCCGAAGCAGCAGTGGTGACCGAAGCAGCAGTGGTGACCGAAGCAGCAGTGGTGACCGAAGCAGCAGTAGTGACCGTAGCAGCAGTGGTGACCGAAGCAGCAGTGG
This sequence comes from Actinobacteria bacterium UBA3120, assembly GCA_002365735.1. Taxonomy (GTDB): domain Bacteria; phylum Actinomycetota; class Actinomycetes; order S36-B12; family S36-B12; genus UBA4592. The sequence goes on along the minus strand of DEZY01000054.1, from coordinate 3,560 downwards.
TGACCGAAGCAGCAGTGGTGACCCCACCAACAGAAAACTAAATTTTCCCCGTGGGAGAAATCATGCTCACCGTCACCTCAAGAAAAGGAAACCCGAATACATGTCAAGCATAAGCGCCGCGGACGTGAAACGTCTGCGCGAAGCAACTTCCGCGGGAATGATGGAATGCAAGAAGGCACTTGAGGAGTCTGACGGAGATTTCGACAGGGCGGTTGAGGCACTGCGCATCTCCGGTGCTGCAAAAGCCGCTAAGCGTGGAGCTGAGCGAACTACCTCAAACGGAATTGTTGCATCGGAGGGTAACGCACTAATTGAATTACTGTGCGAGACCGACTTTGTGGCAAAGAGCGAGGACTTCCTCAAGCTTGCAAATCAGTTGGCTGATGCCGCCAATTCCCATCAGGTAGTAGATGCGCAGGCACTTCTCGCGGTGGATTTGGAAAATGGGATCACCGCTGAAAATGCAATCAGCAACATTGCTGGGGTCATGGGCGAGAAAGTTGAATTGGGGCGGGTGAGTGTCCTTGAGGCGCCCATTGCCCTGTACTTGCACAAACGCGCTTCAGATCTTCCGCCACAGGTAGGAGTGCTCGTTGCCTATCAGGGTGATGAAGAGGCTGCGCGAGGTGTAGCGATGCAGATTGCCGCGATGCGCCCCTTGTACCTCAATCGGGAAGAAGTCCCAGCCCAGACAATCGAGAACGAGAAGCGGATTGCCTCTGAAACTGCGAAAGAAGAAGGCAAGCCGGAAGCGGCAATGTCAAAAATCGTCGAAGGCCGGGTAAACGCCTATTACAAGGACGTTGTTCTTCTCGAGCAGCCAAGTGTGACCGACAATAAGAAGTCGGTAGCTCAAGTTCTTGCCGACTCAGGGACTGCCGTCACCGGCTTTGCCCGATTTGAGCCAGGCCAATAACTCACCGAACCGAGATAAAGGGAGACTGAACGTGAAAGAGCCTTCGGCATCATTTCAGTCAACCCTTGAAGGCACAATTGACCTGTGGCCGAGCGCGCCCGCAGGTGGTTGGAAGCGAGTGCTTCTTAAGCTGAGCGGAGAAGCGTTCGCGGGTGAAGGTTCACTGGGGGTTGATCCAA
>DEZY01000054.1:1198-2404 GCA_002365735.1 Actinobacteria bacterium UBA3120 | reverse complement strand
AGAAGCGTTCGCGGGTGAAGGCTCACTGGGGGTTGATCCAGATGTTGTCGGCTCGATTGCCCACCAAATAGAGGCTGTCGTTGCGTGCGGCATCGAAGTGGCTGTGGTGATTGGTGGTGGGAACTACTTCCGTGGTGCCGAACTGTCTGAGCGGGGTATGGAGCGCGCGCGCGCTGACTACATGGGCATGCTCGGTACGGTTATGAATTGTCTGGCCCTTCAAGACTTCTGCGAAAAGGCAGGCATAGACACCCGGGTTCAAACGGCCATCACTATGGGTCAGGTTGCCGAACCTTATGTTCCACGCCGAGCCATTCGACACCTGGAAAAGGGTCGAGTTGTGATTTTTGGCGCCGGACTTGGGCAACCGTACTTCTCGACTGATACCACTGCAGCCCAGCGAGCACTTGAGATTGGCGCTGAAGTAGTTCTTATGGCAAAAGGTGTCGACGGTGTGTACGACAGCGACCCGCGCATTAACCCCAAAGCTGTGAAGTTTGATCGGCTCACACCCGCCGAGGTTTTGGCACAAGGGCTGAAGGTGGCGGACGCAACCGCAATCAGTCTGTGCCAAGACAACGACCTACCAATCGTAGTTTTTAACCTATTACAAGAAGGCAATATTGCTCGTGCAGTGCGTGGCGAAGCAATCGGAACACTTATTAGCAACTGAGTGATTGCAACAAGAAAGGGTATGGAAATGAGCGAGGAAATCGACATAGTTTTGCTTGAAGCATCCGAAAAGATGGATAAGGCAATCGCCGTCGCACGCGAAGACTTCAGCACGATTCGAACCGGTCGGGCCACTCCCGCCATGTTCACCAAAATCAGTGTTGATTACTACGGGACCTTTACACCACTGAATCAACTGGCATCTTTCCAAACCCCGGAAGCCCGCATGATCCTGATAACCCCCTATGACAAGGGTGTTGCTGCGGGAATTGAGAAGGCACTGAGGGATAGTGATCTCGGCATTAACCCCACAACAGACGGCAATGTAATTCGCGTGGTGCTCCCGCAATTGACCGAAGAGCGCCGCAAGGAATACATCAAGTCTGCGCGAACTAAGGGCGAGGATGCAAAGATTTCAATTCGAAACATCCGACGCGGTGCCAAGGAAGCTTTGGAAGCCATGCAGAAGAAAGGCTCCGCGGGTGAAGACGAGGTTCATCGTGCTGAAAAGAGCCTCGACGATGTAACACATAA
>DEZY01000054.1:545-1106 GCA_002365735.1 Actinobacteria bacterium UBA3120 | reverse complement strand
TGAGAACCCCAAGATCAAGGCAGGTCGCAACCTTCCTGCAGCCGTGGCATCTGGGCTCGTACTTGCTATTCTGGTCATCGTTTCACTTGTCACCATTAAGTGGCTTTTTGGCGTTCTGGCGGTCGCGGCTCTGTTAGTGGCAGTTCATGAATTCGTGTCGGTACTGCGATCAAAAGGGATCCATGTCGCGCGCACTCCGGTATACATTGCAACAGCGGCAATCCCCAGCGCTGCTTATCTGTGGGGGCTGGAAGCCCAACTCGCCGCGACTGGGATTGCAATATTGGCAGTCATGATGTGGCGTCTGAGAAGGGGCGCACAGGGTTTTGTTGCGGACATCAGCGTGTCGGTGATGCTCGTCGCCTACTTGCCTTTCATGGCTGCTTTTTTGATGCTAACCCTCTCAGCAGATAACGGCCCGTGGCGCGTTTTCGTATTCATCCTACTGACGGTTTCCAACGATATTGGTGGCTACGCAGTGGGTGTTTTGTTCGGCAAGCACCCGATCGCACCGCAGATTAGCCCGAAAAAATCATGGGAAGGTTTGTTCGGTTCAGTAGT
>DEZY01000054.1:0-251 GCA_002365735.1 Actinobacteria bacterium UBA3120 | reverse complement strand
CTGGTCATGGCGGAATCATGGATCGACTGGATTCCCTCGTTCCAAATGCATTTGTTTCATGGGTTTTGTTTAGCATTTTCTTAGGGTCTGGTGCCTGATGCCAGTACCAGGTGAATTGATTTTTGAGTCTCCCAAGAAGGGTAAGCCACCCGTTCATTTCCTGGATTTGAGTATTCCCGAGCGCAAGGACGCAGTCATAGCTTTGGGACTGCCGGGTTTTCGTGCTGATCAAATTTCGCGTCATGTGTTTG
>DEZY01000081.1 GCA_002365735.1 Actinobacteria bacterium UBA3120 | reverse complement strand
GATGGAGGCGCTGGAGTTCCGGTAGCGCAACCTGTCGCACCCGCGCCTGAGGTCCCTGTAGTGGTGGTACCACCAAGTGAGAGATCCGTTGCGTTGCGGACAGCACCAAGAGCAGATCAACCAGCCGGCAAAGCAATGAAAGTGAAAGCCAAAGTTACCCCGGCAAAGAAAGGCTTACGCGTTTGGCTGCAACAACGTGTGGGTGAAGAATGGAAGACCCTCACCAAAAAGAAGACAAAGGCCAAAGGGAAAGTCACTTTTAAAATTAAAGATCCTTGGCCACCGGCCTCAACCCAGATTTACCGGGTTGTGACCACTAAGAAGAAGGTTGTGGTTGGAGCTAGCCAAGAACTCGCCATCGGCGTGGTTCCCAGTGTGAAATCTCGCACTGTTGCTTTGAGCAGTCCTGCCGCTGTGAGTAAAACTGATCGGAAACGGGTAATCATCAAAGCCAAGATGCGCCCGAAAAAGAAGGGTTTAAAGGTGTGGGGACAAGTATTGGTCAGCGGCGACCCGGCGTCCGGCGAGTGGCGCACCGTCGGCAAAACCAAGACCAAAGGCAAGGGAAAGATCGTCTTTAAGGTGAAGAAAAAGGAAGTCCCACCTGTTGGAGCTACTTACGTGTTTCGGCTAGTCGTTGTCGATAACCGCCAGGCAGCCGGTGTGAGTCCGCTCGTGAGGATCACGGTTAACTAGAACGCAATAATTTGCAGGTTATTTGTTCTTGGGCAATCAGATTTTCATCGAGGTGATCGGTCAGCACAACGGATCCGCTGAACACAAGTGGTAAGACAAATGGGATAAGCAGATTTGGCAAAACGCTTCCGGTATCAATGCCAATTCGGTCTTTCGCAGCCACCCCATGGTCTTCACCCCATTGCAGCGCTTGCTCAACGAGCGCACCGTGCGATGCGAAATATTCCGGATACATCCACGAATCGGGTTGACCAAGTACCTCGGCGGTGATCTCGTACTCGCAACCTTGTGGGCGACCCCACACGTCGGTTGACACCCCGTAGACCTCCCCATCAAAACCAACAGATGCTTCGCTGACCTGAGCAGCGGCGACAATGGCGATATCGGCATTTGCCGACACCAATTGCGCTCCGGCTATCAGTGTGGCGGCCTGCCAGATGCTCTGTTGCCAGCTCCAGCCAAGATCCACGCGAACTAAAGCTCCTGGTTCAACGTCAAGCAGGTCTCGCAGGGCATTGGCTGCTTTTGCTGCGCCGTTTGTAAAAGTGGTCAACGAAAGTTCAATGCGCCCACTATCGACGAAATTTGTCGTAATGAAAGGCTGCTGTGGATCGGGGAAGCCCGTGAGCAGTTGCCAAATATCTTTTGTTCCAGGAGTCTTCACGCACACGATCGTACGTCGCAAGGCTCTTATGGCAAGGTGACCCCATGCGCGAAGCAATCCTTCTCGTTGGTGGCCAGGGAACCCGACTGCGCCCACTAACAATCAACACGCCAAAGCCGATGCTGCCCGTTGCCGGCGTCCCGTTCACCGTTCATCAGATTATGCGGGCACGAGATGCGGGGATCACGCGGATTGTGTTGGCCACGAGCTACCGCGCCGAAATATTTGCTAGCTTCATCGCAGATTCAGATTTAGGAATTGAAGTCGTGATTGCAACCGAAGAGGTTCCTTTGGGTACCGGGGGAGCGATTCGATTTGCTTCCGGGTTTCTCACAGGTGGCCCCGAAGATCCCGTGGTGATTTTTAACGGTGATGTCCTTACCGGTGTGAACATTGACGCACTGATCACAAACCACGAGGACACCTCTGCCGACGTCACCCTGTACTTGACAAGGGTCGCAGATCCCCGCGCCTACGGCTTAGTACCCACCTCGCCTGAGGGTCGGGTCCTGCAGTTCCTCGAAAAACCGCAAACCCCGGAAGAAATCGTGACCGACCAAATCAATGCGGGTTGCTATGTCTTCACTCGTTCGGTGATTGATTCAATTCCCGAAGGCAGGCCAGTTTCGGTGGAGCGCGAAATCTTCCCTGCTCTGTTGGCCGCGGATCGCGCGGTCATGGGAGTCGTTGATTCTGGATATTGGCTAGATCTTGGCCAACCCAGGGACTTTGTCGCTGGATCCGTTGATCTGGTGTTAGGCAATGCTCCTTCGCCTGCGGTCACGAAGCCGGGTGAGTCGCTGATTCTTTCCGGCACCACGATTGCGGCTTCGGCGAGCATTTGTGGGGGTACCACAATTGGCAGAGGGACGAAGGTCGGTGCCAACAGCGAAGTTCGGGCAAGTGTGGTCTTTGACTCGGCATCCATTGGATCCAATGTGAGTATTACCAACAGCATTATTGGACAGGGCACAATGATTGGCGACTCGTGCGTTATTGCTGACAGCGTTGTTGGGGACTTCGCCCAGATCGGAGCTGGGAACGAATTGCGCAATGGCGCAAGGGTCTGGGTTAATGCCGAACTTGGCGAGCTAGTTGTCCGTTTTTCCTCTGATAAATAATTTCTTAATCAAGCAGGAAACCAACCGCACTTTTAGGCGGGCGCTGGCTTGGGATTGATTCTGGGACTCCAATAGCGACCGCGCCAAGAGGCAAAAGACTGCTGTGTAGACCCAAGTGATTGCGCACTGTTTCAGCACAAAACAGCGTTGAGGAGATCCAAGCCGATCCGTAGCCTTGGCTGCTGACACTGATGAGAAAGTTTTCTACTGCAGCACCACCGGCGACAAGAAACATGTCTCGTTCACTGTTGTTGCGACCACCCGCTTCGGGGTAGGTGTGCGCGCCGGATGCAAGGTCCATGAACGCAAACACGACACATGGCGCAGTACGCAAGATGTCACCTCTGGCAATGCGCTTGGATACTTCGTCTTGTGATTTTCCTTCAGCTTGCAAGTCGCGCTGCCAGGTTGCAGCCATGGCGTCAAGTAGTGCGATGCGTTTCTGCTGGTGCTGTGGGTC
>DEZY01000075.1:8434-10068 GCA_002365735.1 Actinobacteria bacterium UBA3120 | reverse complement strand
GAGTTTTTCCATTTCCGCAGATCCCCACGATCCCAATAGCCCGATTTACCTCACGAAAGGCACGACTCAATGAGCAAGCTGACAATTACCGATCTGCAAGCCAGCGTCATCACAGACGAGGGTGAAACACCGATTTTGCGCGGGGTGTCACTCGTCGTGGAATCGGGCAAGACCAACGCAATCATGGGTCCTAATGGCTCGGGAAAAAGTACCCTGGCTTATGTCATCGCGGGTCACCCCAAGTACACCGTTACTTCAGGTGCGATTGATCTTGATGGTGAAGATGTACTCGCCATGAGCGTTGATGAACGCGCCCGGGCGGGCCTATTTCTCGCCATGCAGTATCCCGTCGAGATTCCGGGGGTGTCCGTGTCAAACTTCCTTCGCACCTCGATCACTGCGCTAAGAGGCGAGGCGCCAAAACTACGCACCTGGACCAAGGACATGAAGGAAGCTATGGCTGGGCTACAAATGGATCCGGCGTTCTCCAGTCGCAACGTAAACGAAGGCTTCTCTGGCGGTGAAAAGAAGCGCCACGAGATTTTGCAAATGGGGCTGATGCAGCCAAAGATTGCGATCCTTGATGAAACGGACTCGGGTCTTGATGTTGATGCGCTCAAAGTTGTGAGCGAGGGCGTCAATCGGTTCAAGAATCAGAATGACGCGGGAGTTCTCCTCATCACTCACTACACACGGATTCTGCGGTACATCGAGCCTGATGTAGTGCACGTGTTTGTTGACGGGAAGATTGTGGCAACGGGAGGCCCTGAGCTCGCTGAGGTTCTCGAAGCAGACGGCTACGAGAGTTACACGGCAGCGGCGCGTGCGTAATGCTTGATGTAGAGCGAGTGCGTGCGGATTTCCCGATCCTTTCGCGTACGGTCCGGGGAGTTCCGTTGGTGTATCTGGATAGTGGCGCGACTTCCCAAAAGCCCTTTCAGGTGCTGGATGCCGAGAGACACTTCTACGAAAATTCGAATGCGGCAGTACACCGGGGCGCACATGCCTTGGCCGAAGAAGCCACCGATGCCTACGAAAGTGCTCGCGCAACAATAGCAACCTTTGTGGGCGCAGAGACCGAAGAGATTGTCTTCACCAAAAATGCTACAGAGGCGATCAATTTAGTTGCCTATGCGTTCTCCAATGCGACCGACAAAGCGCGCCAAGGTCTTGAAGTAGATCAACGGTTCGTAATTGGACCGGGGGACTCAATCGTAGTGAGCGAAATGGAGCACCACGCCAATCTGATTCCTTGGCAAGAACTGTGTGCGAAAACGGGAGCAAGCCTTCGCTGGTTCGCGGTGACCGACGAGGGCCGGCTCAACATCGAACCTGGGGTGATCGACTCCACCACAAAGTGTGTGTCGATCGTGCACCAATCAAATCTCTTGGGCACCATTAATCCGGTAAGTGAAATCATGGAAATGGCGCATGCTGTGGGTGCTCTCGGCATGGTGGATCTTTGCCAGTCGGTTCCGCACATGCCAGTGAACGTAGCTGATCTGGGAGCGGATTTTGCTGCGTGGAGTGGACACAAAATGCTTGGACCAACTGGGATTGGAATCCTCTGGGGCAAGTCTGACCTACTCAATTCCATGCCACCATTTCTCACTGGTGGGTCCATGATTGAGATT
>DEZY01000075.1:6644-8332 GCA_002365735.1 Actinobacteria bacterium UBA3120 | reverse complement strand
TCACAGCACGTTTGCACCAGCTCCCAAGAGATTTGAAGCGGGAGTTCCCATGGTCGCGCAAGCGGTGGGTTTGGCGCGTGCCTGCGAATACCTGAGGGATCTTGGCATGGAAAACGTGTACGAACATGAACGAGAATTGACGGCCTACACGCTCGCCGAACTTGCTAAATTGGAGGGCGTCCGGGTGATTGGACCCACAGACATGGCCGAACGTGGATCTGCAGTGTCATTTGTTGTTGATGGAATCCACCCGCATGACGTGGGGCACTTAATGGACTCAAAGGGGGTTGCCGTCCGGGTGGGTCACCACTGCTGTTGGCCAACTTGTCGTCGCTTTGATGTCCCCGCAACCACCCGCATCTCCACCTATTTGTATAACGACCAGAGCGATATTGACCAAGCAATTTTGGGAATCAAGGCGGCTCAAGATTTCTTTGGGGCAACTCCTAGGGTAAGCGCATGAGCGACGATCTATACCAGGAGATAATCCTCGACCACTACAAAAACCCTCGGGGTAAAGATCTCGATGTTGCCTCACTTGGTCAAAGCCACCAGGTTAATCCCACCTGCGGCGACGAAGTAACCGTTGACGTTGGGCTAAACGCTGATGGCACCCTTGCCGTGGCTTACAGTGGACAGGGTTGCTCAATTTCCCAGGCGAGTGCCAGCGTGATGAGCGAACTCATCAATGGAAAAACTCCAGACCAAGCCGCGCCGATTCAGGCCGCCTTCATGGAATTGATGCGATCAAAAGGACAATCCGAACCCAATGAGGACCTACTCGAGGATGGCGTTGCATTCATCGGCGTGTCGAAGTTTCCGGCACGGATCAAGTGCGCACTCATCTCGTGGATGGCGCTAGCCGACTCTCAAATAAAGGCCCAACTAACAACTGAAATGAGGTAATCATGGCCGTAACCGACGAAGATGTAATTGAAGCAATGAAGGACGTCATTGACCCGGAATTGGGTATAAATGTCGTGGACCTCGGATTGGTTTATGGTGTGAGCGTGGACGAGAACAATAGCGCCACGGTCGATATGACCCTCACATCAGCGGCGTGTCCACTCACCGACGTGATCGAAGATCAAACGCGAAGCGCTCTGGATCCGATAGTGGCCGACTTCAAGATCAACTGGGTGTGGATGCCGCCTTGGGGACCGGACAAGATTACAGACGATGGTCGAGACATGCTTCAGTCCCTAGGGTTTAACATCTGATTAAGCCAAAACTCGCGCAGACTAGACTAGGGCGGTCATGATTGCCGCTTCCGAAATTGAGTTGCGTGCTGGTTCAGAACTTCTTCTCTTGGCACCCATGCTCAGGGTGGATAAAGGTGATCGGATTGGTCTAGTAGGCCGCAATGGGGCCGGGAAAACGACTTTGAGTCGGGTACTGGCTGGCGAAAGCGCGCCGGCCAGTGGCGGAATTAAGACCACGGGGACGGTGGGCTACCTTCCACAAGACCCGCGAACGGCAGACCCTGATCAGTTAGCTCGTTCACGAGTGCTCAGTGCCCGCGGGCTTGACGCGGTCTCGCTCCGGATGGCCAAAGCGGCCGAAGCATTGGCGATGCCAGGGATTAGTGCCGAGGAGTTTGACAAATCTGGGGAACGCTACAACCGGGCCCTTGATGAATTCGAGTCGCTGGGTGGTTATACGGCTGAATCAGAGGCGGCAACTATTGC
>DEZY01000075.1:4326-6499 GCA_002365735.1 Actinobacteria bacterium UBA3120 | reverse complement strand
CCTTGATGAATTCGAGTCGCTCGGTGGTTACACGGCTGAATCCGAGGCGGCAACTATTGCCGCAAGCATCGGCCTTGATGAAAGGACCTTGAGCCAACCACTGGGCACCCTTTCCGGTGGGCAGCGTCGGCGCGTTGAACTCACTCGGATTCTGTTCTCCGACGCTGACGTTCTTCTATTGGATGAGCCCACTAACCATCTTGATGCGGACTCAATCCGTTGGCTGCGCAAGTATCTCGGTGCGTACGAGGGTGGGTTCATTGTGATTAGCCACGACACCGAACTGCTGGAAGACACGGTGAACAAGGTTTGGCACCTTGACGCCAACCGCCAGGAGATAGATCTGTATTCAATGGGCTGGAAGAAGTATCTGCTGGCTCGAGAAACCGATGAGAAGCGCCGCAAACGCGAACGTAGGAACGCGCAATCCCAGGCGGATACTCTGCGCAAACAAGCGGAGAAAATGCGGGCAAAGGCGACGAAAGCGAAAGCTGCGCAGTCGATGTTTAAGCGTGCCGATCGAATTTTAGCTGATACAGCGACTGAACTCAAAAAGGACAACGTTGCAAAGTTGCGCTTCCCAACCCCCAAGCCGTGCGGACGGGTTCCGCTCATGGCGGAGAACCTCTCCCGAAGCTACGGCAGTCTGGAAGTGTTTACCGACGTCGACCTCGCGATTGACCGCGGAAGCAAGGTCGTGATCCTGGGACTCAACGGGGCAGGTAAAACTACAATGTTGCGCATCCTCGCCGGGGTGGATCAGCCCGACACGGGCTCACGTGAATTGGGACACGGCGCGATAGTGGGGTATTACGCCCAGGAACATGAGACTCTGGATCCAGGTGCAACTGTCTGGGAGAGTTTGGCTTCGGCCGGTTCGCACCTCAATGACACGCAGCAGCGCACTGTCCTTGGTTCATTCCTCTTCCAAGGAGATGCCGTGCACAAGCCCACGGGCGTGCTCTCGGGTGGGGAAAAGACTCGTCTGGCGTTGGCCTGCCTGGTGGTTTCGGGCGCAAACGTGCTGTTGTTGGATGAGCCGACAAACAACCTCGACCCCGCCAGCCGAGCCGAAGTTCTCAATGCGCTTGCTCTGTACGAAGGGGCTGTGGTTCTGGTAACGCACGATCCGGGAGCAGTTCGGGCGCTCAACCCCGAAAGGGTGCTCATCCTCCCTGATGGGGACGAAGACTTGTGGAGCCAGGATTACATTGAGCTTATTGAGTTAGCCTAGGTACATGGAAATCCTGACTGAGCTTTCTGGCGATCTGTTTAACATTACCCTCAACGACCCTGAGCGGCGCAATGCGCAGACCCCAGCGACCTGGGACGAACTGTATGAAATCAGCCAAGGGATTCCCAGCGCCGCTCGATTTATTGTTTTACGAGGCAACGGGAAGTCCTTTTCCGCTGGTCTGGACCGCGCGATGTTCACGCCCGAGGGTATCCCCGGTCAACCATCCTTTATTGACTTAGCCACCCGTAGTGATGCTGAACTGGACGACACGATCGCCCACTATCAACGCTTCTTCCGGGTACTACGGGACCTACCCCAAATCAGTATTGCACTGGTTCAGGGCCACGCGATCGGGGCTGGATTTCAACTTGCCCTGGCATGTGATTTCACTATCGCGGAGCCCAACACCGAATTTGCGCTCAAGGAAAGCCAGTATGGGCTGATCCCCGATCTTGGTGGAACTGTCAGGTTCACGGAGATTCTCGGCTACCACAAAAGCCTTGAGCTTATTGGCAGCGGTCGAATGATCCCTGCCGCCGAGGCGCTGGAATTGGGTCTGATCACACAGATCAGTGATCATCTTGGTAGCGGCCTTGAGCAATTGTGTTCGCCACTACGGTCCATCCTGCCGGAGACGCTGATTGACACTAAAATGCTATTGGCTCGGATCGCCTACGGCGAGGAACCTTGGGTTGCCGAACGACGGGCCCAGTCCAAACGGTTGCGACAGCTGCACACACTCATGTCACAGCAGTAATTACCAGTTCGGAGAAATTACACGTGTCGATGGAAAATGCCTGGCTCATGTATCGCTCTTTGACCCGAGATCCTTCGGTTAAGGAAAACAAAATTAGTCGTAAGACTGTGGCCCGAATTTTAAGCTACGCAAGGCCGTACAAAGCTTTGATTGCATTGTTTCTCACTACATTATTTTTC
>DEZY01000075.1:928-4184 GCA_002365735.1 Actinobacteria bacterium UBA3120 | reverse complement strand
CACCACATTAGTTTTCGCATCACTGTTGAGTGTTGCGCAGCCCCTCCTGTTTCGCCGGATTATTGACCAAGGAATAACGCCGGGTGATGCATCGCTCGTGACTTGGACGGCCATTTTCATTGCGATGTTGGCGATCGCAGATGCAGCGCTCGGGGTGGTGAGCCGCTATTTCTCAACACGCATTGGTGAAGGTTTGATTTTTGATTTACGCAATGAAGTATACGATCATGTGCAGGGCCAAAGCATCGCTTTTTTTACGCGTGCGCAAACAGGCGCACTGATCTCGCGGCTCAATAACGACGTAATCGGCGCTCAGCAGGCGTTCACGTCAACGCTCGGGGGAGTGTTGGGGAATATGATTTCTCTCGTAATCGTTTTGATCACCATGTTCGTACTCTCGTGGCAAATCACACTAGCGTCCCTAGTCATTGTGCCTCTTTTCTTACTGCCGGCACGCTACATGGGTCGTCGATTGCAGGCAATGACGCGGGAGCAGATGACCGTCAACGCGGCAATGAGTAATCAAATGACGGAAAGATTTAACGTGGCGGGTGCTCTTCTAGTTAAGCTCTTTGGCCGTCCTAAAGAAGAGTCCCAAGTTTTTAGTGACCGAGCAAAAGTTGTGCGCGACACGGGCATTCGAATTGCGATGGCGAACCGTTGGTTTTTCACGGCATTGACTTTGGTGGCAGCCTTGGCGACGGCACTAACCTATGGTCTTGGCGGCAACTTGGTGATTACCGGTGCAATTTCATTGGGAACTCTGTTGGCCTTGGTAGGTCTACTGGCACAGCTGTATGGACCACTCACTGCGATTTCAAATGTTCGAGTGGACGTAATGACCGCCCTGGTGTCATTTGATCGCGTCTTTGAGGTGTTAGATTTGCAGCCGCTGGTAATCGAATCGCAGCAGGCAGGGCAACTCCCGGATGGTCCGCTTTCGGTGTCATTTGATCACGTTGACTTCACCTACCCCAAAGCTAGCGAAGTGAGCCTTGCTTCACTCGAATCTATCGCTAGGCCCGACTCCGCTGGGGGAGAGGAACCGGTTTTGCGGGACGTCAGCTTCGAGGTAGCCCCTGGAACCCTGACCGCTCTGGTGGGTCCATCAGGTGCCGGTAAGACGACAATTACGGCTCTGCTCGCCCGGCTCTACGATCCAACGAGCGGCTCGATTCGCATTGGTGAGGCCGACGTGAAGGATGTCAGTTTCCACTCACTGCGCGATGCCCTCGGCGTTGTTACCCAAGATTCGCATCTGTTCCACGACACGATCGGTGCAAACCTGCTCTATGCCAGGCCAGATGCAACCGCCAAGCAGGTGGAGCAAGCGTGTGTGGACGCGCAAATCTGGAGCATGATCTCGGCACTGCCTGACCGCTTAGACACCGTTGTGGGGGACCGGGGATACCGTCTTTCTGGCGGAGAAAAGCAAAGGATTGCTTTGGCGCGTCTGCTTCTTAAATCCCCTCGAGTAGTGATCCTCGATGAAGCCACGGCCCACTTGGATAGCGAGAGCGAACGCGCGGTTCACCAGGCGTTAGACAACGCTTTGAGTGGTCGCACTTCTGTGGTAATCGCGCACCGGCTGTCCACTATCCGGGAGGCGAATCAGATTCTCGTTGTCGTGGATGGGGCGATTGTGCAACGTGGCACGCATGCGGAGTTACTCACCCAAGGTGGAGTGTATTCGGATTTGTATGAAACCCAATTCACTCGATAGGGGTGCGGGCTTCCCTGCGCAAGAAAATGAACCAGCCCACCATGGCGACAAGAGCGAAAAGAATCCACTGCACCGCGTAGGAAATATTCTGTCCCTCATCAATCTGCGGTAGCGGGACGATCACCAATTCGTCTTGACCTGGACTCAGAGAGATCAATTGCACAACTCGATTGTCGACCGTCGCATTGCCAACCGTGGGATTAAGTTCCTCCTCGGACATCTTTGCTACAACCCCGGCGGGCAGCCCGTAGACCTCGTCCAGCGGTGCTTCAAAGTTTCGGATCGCTCCGGTGACTGTAATTTCTCCGGGCGGAGCGGGCGGGGGCAACGGTGCCTGGGTCGCGATTGTTGAGGCTCCAAGCCAACCACGCAGCACCCAGGTCTGAAGCCCAGTCTGACCCGGGGATTGGACGTTTAAGGGAGTCATCACCCAATAGCCATTCCCACCATCGAGTGGCCGCTGACGAACCAACTGCGTTAACTCATTTACAAATGTGCCGGAAATCTGTACTCGGGTGAACTCGCCAAGATCGGTTACTGAATCCACCCGCTCCAGGACCTGTGCTTGGGCAATTGCAATGCGCTCGGTTCGGCGCTCATCAGCTCGATCCCACTGCCAGCGGCTCAGCAACCCAAAGCCAATAATGGCGAGCACAACCAGTGCCGTAAAACTCAACCATCGGCGGGTTTTCATAAGAGCAAGCACACTGCAGCCTAATCCACGATCAATTCCATAATCGATTCAACGATGAAAACCGACTGGGTTGCTGTTCCACAAGAACGCTACCGAGTGACAATGTGGACCGTGGACGGTAGTTGAAGGAAGGTGAGATTTGTCGGCAGAAAGCACAACTAGCATCGGACTTCGTCAACAGTAAGGGATGCTTACTGTCCTAGCGAACGAGCAGTGCCCCGGTAGACTTCCCGGGCAGAGGCGGCAGTGGGCAATGCCAATGGAGTAACACCCAACGCACCCGGTTCATCGTTTTCCCGGCCCGCATTCGCGATCACCACCGCTAGGTAGGGTAAGACAACGGCCCCGGCGATAAATAGCCACTTAGGCCACCCAGGGACAACAATCGCAGCCAAAACACACCCAGTCCGGATCCCCATTGAAATGAGGTATCTTCTGGTTCGCCCGGACTGTTCGATGCTCAGCGCACGGTTAGTCGCCGTGATGGTGTAAACCTCAGGTGCCATGCCGCTAGCCTAAGCCCACTAGCCAACATGCGCGATCTGATCTAAGGAGCCTCATGACTGACCGCAGTTACGCGATCGCCACATTGGTGGGCACTTCGCCTGAATCAATTGACGCCGCTGTTCGTAATGCCGTTAAGCGGGCCGGGGAAATCCACAAGCACGTAGATTGGTTCGAGGTGGATCAAATTCGAGGATATGTGCGCGAAAATGGGGTTGATCATTTCCAGGTCACAGTTCGTGTGGGTTATCGACTCGAGGACCAGTGAGCGAGAAACAAGGATTGGCCTTCATTACCGGCGGTAACCGAGGGATCGGAGCCGCAACCGCCCAGGC
>DEZY01000075.1:532-881 GCA_002365735.1 Actinobacteria bacterium UBA3120 | reverse complement strand
CCGCAACCGCCCAGGCATTGGCTGACGCTGGTCATCGGGTAGTGATCGGCTCGCGCTCAGGTCAAGCCAGCGAAATCCCCGATGTCCCTAGCGTCGCTATAGACGTGGGCGATGCTGAATCAATTGAAAAGGCCATAACAGAAGTAGAGGAAAGCTATGGCCCGATCTCAATCCTGATTGCCAATGCGGGTATTACTCGAGACTCCCTGCTGATGCGCATGGAAGATCAAGATCTTGAAGAAACTATTGCTACCAATCTGGTCGGCTCCATCCGACTCGCACGTCGGGTTCTGCGCCCGATGATCAAGGCACGAAATGGTCGGATTGTTTTTATGTCCTCTGTTGTGGG
>DEZY01000075.1:0-306 GCA_002365735.1 Actinobacteria bacterium UBA3120 | reverse complement strand
GAAGTCGGCAGCAGGGGAATCACGATTAATGTGATTGCGCCAGGATTTATTGACACTGACATGACAGCGGCTCTCGACGAGAGCACTAAGGCCGCAATTTTGGGAACTATTCCAGCGGCGCGTTACGGTCAGCCAAGCGAAGTTGCTCGGGTCATTGAGTTCCTCGTCTCGGATGCCGGCGCGTATATTTCTGGTGCAGTCATTCCCGTTGACGGCGGTCTTGGAATGGGACACTAGGGAGGATGCAATGCTGCTAAAAGATAAAAATGTGCTGATTACAGGGGTCCTCACCGACCAATCCATTGC
>DEZY01000137.1 GCA_002365735.1 Actinobacteria bacterium UBA3120 | reverse complement strand
AGAATGTGTCATTCACGATCAATCGAGGGGATTCCGTCGCGATCGTCAGTGGCAAACCGTTATTACGCACTTCACTCACCAGATTGGCCGCGGGTACATTGATTGCTGACTCTGGGTCGGTCGCGCGGAGTGAGCCGGTTGTGGCCATGATCGGAATTGCTAGGGCGATGGGGGCTTCATTTACCCTGCGACAAAATGCATATCTGGTGGGCGGGCTCATGGGTATGACTCCGGCAGAGCTGACCGAGAAGCTCCCAGGCATTATCAAATTTGCTGATCTGGGCAATTATTTGGATCGCCACCTTCGAGTCGCACCCTCTAGCGCCCGGCAGCGACTAGCGTGGAGTCTCGCGATGGCAGTCGATGCACAGGTGTACGCAATTGATGGGACCCTCGTCGTGGGTGAACTCGAATTTCGCCAAAAATGTTGGACTGCGGTCGACTCTTTACGGGAGAATGGCGCTACTTTTATGATTTCTTCCGACGGTGGCAAGCAATACCGCAGATTCTGTGACCGCGGTCTGTATTTCGATCAGGGAGCCTTGATCGCTGATACAACGGTCTCCCAAGCCCTTGCTCTTGCGCGTAAGACTAGGCGGGAACCCCGCGGGGAATAGGCTGGCCCACGTGTCGGTTTCCCCCATTGCGCCAGATGGCGTGCTGCTCCATGTTGGCGTCCACAAAACGGGCACAACGGCCATTCAGGCGGCCCTGGCCGACTCCCGTCCGGAGCTGACCACCCGCAGCGTCCGTTACCCGGGCAAATTACAAGCCCAGCATCGCGCTGCTTTGGCCCTGCTGGGTCGTCCCTGGGGTTGGAATAACCGCGGTGGCGCAGTGATGGACCGCGAACACTTTGATCGTTTGGCGAGGCGGACCGGGAAAGCACCTGGCCGAGTTGTCATCAGCAGTGAGTTCTTTTGCGAAGCAAGTTCAGAGCAAGCACATGAAGCGATCTCGGCTTTGGGTAGATCTGGGGACCGACCGGTTCACATCCTGGTCACCCTGCGAAATCTCGGGAAGTTACTGCCCTCCTCCTGGCAGCAATATTTAAAATACGGGATGACCACCCCCTATGAAGCGTGGTTGACCGACGTCCTGGCGACACCCGGTAGTTCGAAAATGACTCCAACGTTTTGGAAACGCCATGACCATGGAGATGTAATCAGTCGTTGGGCTGGCGCTGTTGGTTCACAGAACCTCACCGTGATGGTGCTAGAAGACGTTCCACGCGAATACATGTTTGAAACTTTTGCTCAATTCCTAGACGTGCCGACGCACATCCTTACCAGCCGGATGGAACTCACAAGCAATCGATCAATGACAGCTGCTGAAGCCGAGGTGCTCGTACGGCTTAATAAGAAAGTCAAGAAATCAATGCAATGGACCGATTACGTCACTTTGGTGCGACGCGGTGTTGCCCTCGGCATGGTTGAAGGTCGCGAGCCCGGCCCCAGTGAACCCAAGTTGCACACCCCGGACTGGGCCCTGGATGCAGCCCAACAAGTGGGAATCAAAAGCGTGAACACAATTCGCGAGTCAGGGGTGGAGGTTCTGGGAAACCTAGATGCCCTGACAACGCGCATTGCCTCAACGCCAGTGCCCGACTTCACGGACCAAATCCCCATCGACGCTGCGGTCACGGCGATTGAGTCTGTGATCAATTCAGCACGTGAAGACCCATCCTCGCGCGTACTAGCTGGACGCCTCTACCGGCAGACCAAGAAAGACGGAATACGTTCCCTGCTTCGAAAAGATTCCGAGTGAACCGCACAATAGACACGGCGGCAGAGCTGCCGGATGTGCTCGCCGAGCTCTCAGCAGCGTTAGCACACCCGGGAACCGCAATCATTTTGCTTGCTCCAGATCTACTCATTTCTCCTGTGGTACTGAGCCCTATTACTGAAAACATGCTGGCCGGGACATGTGCGGCGGTGCGGCCGCATCGTGAAGGGAATATTCGGGTTGCGCACCATGAGATCAGTGCGATCGCAAACAGTTTCCATCACATCAATACCGGTAATGCCCAGAGTGTTGGCGCCGTTCGCATTGATCCACGCGACTTTCCCCGTGCGCAGGTTGCCGTCGCGGATCTGGAGCAAGCCATTCGTTCCGGTGTCATCATCGCAAATTCCAGTGAAGTCGCCGAGCTAGTGTTGGCGGCGCTTACTCGAGCCCAAATTAGCGTTCGCGCGGTCGAATTGATCGACGCCCCATGGTTTCGTTCACCCGAAGACGTGACCGCCTCGCAAGCTCACATTGCGGCCATGCCGGAAAGTCGAATTCGCGGGCTACAAGCCAATCGAGTTGATGACGGATTCTATTCAACCTTTGTTGTTCGCAAACTTTCCAAGCCACTGAGTGCATTAGCAATCAAGCTTCGGATGTCGCCAAACCTAGTCACGGTAATTTCATTTATTGTGGGTGTGGCCGCGGCATTGAGCTTTGCCCAAGGCGCCCGCTGGGCGCTTATCCTTGGCGCGCTCTTGCTGCAACTGTCCCTGATCTTGGATTGCGTTGATGGAGAGGTGGCCCGCGCCACCCATCGGTTCTCTGTGATCGGTGCCTGGCTCGATGCGTCAACTGACCGGGTCAAGGAATATGCCGTCTACGCTGGTTTGGCGACTGGTGCAGTGGTGAACGGTGTTGAGTCCCAACTCGCCTGGGGTGTCGCTGTGATCCTGATGATTGTGCAAACCGCCCGGCACATGGGGGACTACAACTTCGCCGCAATTCAGAAAATGCGTGAGGCGGCGCTGCCGTTCGCCTCAATCGTTGATCCACAAGATCCATGGGGTCACGGCACAGCGACCTTCTCGGCCCGGGTCAATAGTCGAAGCGGTGTGCGCTGGGTCAAGAAGGTGATTCACATGCCAATCGGTGAGCGCTGGCTGGTGCTCAGCGTCGTTGCCGCCGTGCTGACGCCGTTATGGGCGCTGTATTCCTTACTTGCCCTTACTTCGCTGGCCTGGCTATACACGCTGGTGGGACGCGTGCTGCGTACGCGAAGGTGGGCCAAGACAGCGGTGGGGGTTGAACTCATTTGCGCGCAGCTCGACAACGGTCCGCTTTTTGATTCATTGCCCAAAGTCCTGCGCAGGGTACCCGGTTCACGTTGGAATTGGGCAAGTCCCATGGTCAATCGACTCATCGAAATGGGGGTTGTCGCGGGGATCGCGATCGCGTGGTTCCCGCAATGGATCACATTGGCATTCGGCTACCTTTTCATTATTGCCTTTCACCATTACGACAATCTTTATCGCGCATTGGCGCGATCGCAGGCACCTCGATGGCTCACCTGGGGAGCGCTGGGCCGGGATTCCCGCACAATTATTGTCATGATTGCAGCCCTGATTGGGATCACGGCGTTCTACGATGCTCTTAACCTCGGGGTAGCGTGGCTCTTTATGTGGTGTGTGATTGTCGCTTCGGCGCAGTACTTGAATGCTCAAAGTTCGCCTGAAAAGGCCACATCAACGCGGAAAGGGGCGCATTCGTGAACCCGGGCAAGCCCCCGCACCCCAGCATTGAACAGATTAAGCAAGTGTGTCAACCGCCAGCTGTTCGTGATCGCAAGAACTCCGAGCATTGGGTGGCTGACGTGTACTTGAGAGATATTTCCCCCTATCTCACGAGCCTGCTTTTGCGCACCCCGATTACTGCTAATGGTGTTACCTATTTAATGATTGCAACGGGTGCACTTGCCGGTGTGGCGCTCCTGATCCCGGGAATGCCCGGTGCGAGCCTGGCGCTGTTGTTGGGACAAATGCAGATGCTCTGGGATTGCTCAGATGGAGAAATCGCGCGCTGGCGGGGAACTTCTTCACCCAAGGGCGTATTCCTTGATCGGGTTGGCCACTACGTTGCCGAATCCTTTATCCCCGTGGCGCTAGGTCTGCGCGCCGCCGGTTTCCCTGACTCCGGGTGGCTTGAAAGTGCCTGGCCACTGATTGGCGCCCTACTCGCTTTGATCATTATGTTTAACAAAGCGCTCAACGACATGGTGCATGTCTCGCGGGCCTACAACAATATGCCCAAACTCGAGGACAAGGAATCCGTTGGGGTGCCGAGCGCCTCAGGATTGCGACGGGTGCGCTCACTTGCGCGCTTTGTGCCCTTTCACCGCGCATATCACTCGGTTGAACTCACGATCCTGGCGTTTGTCGCAGCAGTCGGTGATCTGTTCACCTCAGACCTGCAAATAACTCGAATTTTGGTTGCGCTTCTGGCGATCCTTGGAGTGTTTACAATTATTGGGCATTTTATGGCGATCATGACGTCGAGTAAGTTGAAATAGTGACCAACTTCGGCGTTGTCATTTTGACCATGGGGTCGCGACCTAATGAACTGCGCAAAGCAATTGACTCGGTACTCAACCAAGTGAACGTGCACACCAACATTGTCGTGGTGGGTAACGGTTGGGAACCGGTTGATCTACCCAATGGCGTTGCCGGCCTTGCACTGCCCAAAAATATTGGTATCCCCGCTGGCCGAAATGCGGGAGTATCACAAGTCACGGGGGAGATCTTATTTTTTCTCGATGACGATGCCGAACTACCTAATTCACATTTTCTTGAGCGGATGGCGGCCCTGCTGTCCTCCCGCCCAGAAATTGGCCTGGTACAACCCAGGGTTGTGGATCCGACCGGCGAGCAAGGCCCGGGACGTTGGGTGCCCAGACTTCGGGTGGGTGACCCCAAGACTCCGAGTGCAGCCACTTCGTTGTGGGAGGGCGCTACGGTTATTCGTCGGTCGGTTTTTGACTTATCTGCTGGTTGGCCCGAGCAATTTTTCTATGCCCATGAAGGGATCGACCTGGTGTGGCGGGTGTGGGACAGCGGGTTTATCCCTTGGTATGCCGGAGATATTGACGTGTATCACCCGGTGATCAATCCGCTTCGACATGAAGAGTTTTATCGGATGAATGCCCGCAATCGGGTCTGGTTGGCCCGCCGTAATTTGCCGGTTGTCCTCGAACCGATCTACGTCGGGAGCTGGGCGGCACTCACCATGTTGCGGGTTCGCGATTCAGGTGCGCGCAAAGCCTGGATTGCTGGAATGCGGGAGGGGATTACGGTTCGACCACGTGGGCGTAAAACCATGAAGTGGAAAACCGTGTGGGCCATGACAAAAGCTGGCCGTCCACCAGTTATTTAACTGGCGCAGTAGTTTTCATCTGCAGAATTGATATTCGCAGTCTTGTCTTTGAGAGCTTCACTGATTCGGACTTCTTTCGGGCTAGTGAAGTCCGGGCCAATCACCAGTTGCAGGGTTGACCCGGTGCCTTTCACAGGTTCTTGCACGGTTGCGTTCGCCGAGTACGCCAGCGTTTTCGCCGAGTTGTCCCATTCGGGGTCATAGATAAGTGTTGTTGCCGCGACTGGGTCGCCCTTTTTTACATTAACCACGACGAAGCCTTCTTGGCGTAGTGCTTTCTTGGCGCGCTTGCCCGCACCCTGAACGCCGGTGCCATTGATTACTTCAACGCGGATGTTTTCGGGCACGGTGCGAAGCAGTGGTTGATCATTCGCAGCTTTCGGCGGCCACGGGGTATCGTTTTTGAGGGCTTTGAGAAGTGGCTTGGCTTTTTTCTTATTCATCAGCACATTTGCGCCGTCGCCTGCGGGATACCACGGCATTGTGGTGAATGTAATGTTTGCAGGTTTCAGGTCTTTCATGCTCAGTGCGAGTTGGCGCAGGTTATCAATATTTGCCAACTGTGGATCTGCGGTGAGTGATTCGGTGGTGGCAGTGAGCACGCCGAGCAGGGCCGCCGGGTTGAGCAATGTGCCGGCGGAAAGGACCTTTTTAACCATCGAGGAAAGGAATGCTTGTTGGCGCCTAATTCGGGAAGTGTCCGATCCGTCGCCTAACGTCTTGCGGGCGCGCACAAACGCGAGTGCTTCTTCACCGGCAATGGTGTGGTTACCGGCGCTGAGTTTGAGGCCACTGAGTGGATCGTTGACCGGCTCGCTCAAGCAAATTTCAACGCCCCCGACTGCCTCGGTAATTGCTTTAAACCCACCGAAATCGATCACCATGAAGTTATCAATCGCCATTCCGGTCATGTTCTCGACGGCCTTAAGCGTGCAGCCGGGACCGCCACGGGACATGGCTTCATTGAATTTCCCAGTGCCACCACTGATGCTCTCACCGCTGGAGTTCTTGCACGTGGGTAGGTCAATCAGAGTGTCGCGGGGGATGCTCACTGCGATTGCATCACTACGATCTGCGCTGACATGCAACAGGATCGTGGTGTCCGAGCGCTCGGCGGTTCCGAATTTAGCTGTACTTCCGTAGCCCTTATTGCCTTTGCCGGCCCTCGAGTCACTTCCCATGATCAGGACATCGAAGGGGGCTACCTCGCCAGTTATTTCGTCGACAACGACCGACTCGGTGCTGCTAACAGCGTTTCCGGTTTGATCGGAGACGTCGAGGGCGGTGATATTTCCTTCGAGCTGGCCCAAGACGGAGGTAACTCCCGCGCCCACCGCAGTCACAGCCAAAATCGCCCCTGAGGCGAGCGCTGCAACAACCTTGGGCCAACGACGGTTACTCACGGGGATCCTTACTCTGGGCATTGATTGGGCATTGACCTGTGTCTGGGCGGGTACGGTCCGGTAAAGCAGAACCGCCCTCAATAGTAAGCCGGGAGGCCCTTACCAGTAGGTA
>DEZY01000050.1:4683-6563 GCA_002365735.1 Actinobacteria bacterium UBA3120 | reverse complement strand
CGGCCCACATCGTGGGCCTTACCGGCCCGCCCGGGGTGGGGAAATCAACGTCAACATCAGCGCTGATCTCGCAATTCCGAGCTAACGGCGAGAGCGTCGCGGTCCTCGCGGTCGATCCTTCATCGACTTTTAGCAAGGGCGCGTTACTGGGTGATCGAATTCGCATGCAAGAACACGCGCGAGACCCCGGTGTCTTCATTAGGTCCCTCGCCACGCGCGGGCATCTCGGAGGGCTCAGCGAAAGTATCTACGGCGTCCTGAAAGTAATCTCCGCTGCTGGATTCGACGTAATAATTATTGAAACTGTCGGGGTCGGCCAATCTGAGATTGAAATTGCAAAAATGGCTGACACCTCTATTGTCATGGCAGCACCGGGGGCGGGCGATGGAATCCAAGCCGCCAAGGCTGGAATTTTGGAGATCGCAGATATTTTTGCCGTGAATAAGGCAGATCGCCCGGGCGTTGATTCAACGGTGCGCGAGCTGCGTGCCATGTTGGCTATGGCCGCCAATGAGCCTGGCTGGGTGCCACCTGTGATTCCCACCATCGCAATCGACGGGTCGGGATTTACGGAATTGGCAGATGCAATTTCTGCGCATTACGCCTTTTTGGTCGACAACGGATTGCTCGAGCTCAAGCGAATTGGTCGAATTCGGGAGTCCCTGTTGGCTCGTATAATTAACAGCCTGGCGCAGCAGGCGATAGCGGTTGAGGCCAGTGCGGGCTTGGCAGCTCGGTGCGCTTCGGGCGATTTGAGCGAAGATCAAGCGTGTGACCTGATCCGCAATAGCATTGATGTACCTCGATGAGTCACAATAGGGCAATGAGTACCCCTTCATTTGCCGGAGCAGTGGATCTTTCTTCATTGGGCGCCAAGAAAGCACCGGCACCAACGGGGGATTCACCCGTAATCAATGTCACCGCTGATCAGTTTGAGTCGCTGGTCATGAAGGCCTCGGAAAACATTCCGGTCATTCTTGATGTGTGGGCGACTTGGTGCGAGCCGTGTAAACAACTATCACCAATCCTTGAAGAGCTTGCCCGTGATTACGCGGGACAACTGCTCGTTGCCAAGGTAGATGCAGATGCAGAACCATCAATATCCCAGGCGCTGGAGGTCCAGTCAATTCCATCTGTTTTCGCGGTTATCAAGGGGCAATTAATTCCACTGTTCCAGGGCGCGTACCCAAAAGACCAAGTGAAACAAATATTCGACAAACTATTAGAACTTGCGGCCCAGCAGGGAGTCGGTCCAACACCGCCGGAGCCTGGCCAGGAGCCGGCAGAAGTGGAAGTTGAGGAACCGGCTGATCCGCGATTTGACGACGCGGTCGATGCAGTCAATGCGGGGGATTGGGATGTCGCTAAGAAGGCTTATCAAGGAATTCTTGACACTGACCCGAGTGATCTGGATGCTCAAGGTGGCTTGATCATGGCCGGAATATTTGAGCGAACTGATGGTGTGAGGTCACCGCTCGGTGATTCATTTGAGGAGTTGCTGATAAAAGCTGACTTATCAGCGGCCCGCGGTGAGTGGGAGCACGCTTTTGCGGCAGTGGTAAAGGCTGTTCAGGCCTCAGCTGGCCCCGAACGCGAACTGGCCCGCACACGACTTGTCGAATACTTCGTGCTTGCAGGGGAAGACCCCAGCGTTCCCGGGGCGCGCATCGCTCTGGCTAATGCTCTTTTCTAACCCTTAAATTCAAAAAAAACGGCCGCTAATGGTGGAACTGTTATTCGAGCCATGGCCGGTTTCCCGGACCACTCGTGGGGTTGCGCCAAGATCTGCCCGAGGTTGCCAACACCGCTTCCACCGTAGTGGGGCGAATCGGTATTCAGAATCTCAGTCCATTTTCCTGGTTGAGGAAGAGCGAAGGGAA
>DEZY01000050.1:0-4529 GCA_002365735.1 Actinobacteria bacterium UBA3120 | reverse complement strand
AGAAGAGCGAAGGGAAAGTCGTAGCGAACCTCGGGTGAGAAATTTGCTATGAACGCAACACATTCACCGTGGTCAGACCACCGGATCCAACTGAAAATACTGGTGTCAGCGGCTTCGCTGTCAATCCATTCAAATCCACGCGGATCACAATCGCGCTCCCACAATGCTCGGTTGTTGGCATATAGATGATTGAGATCGGTGACCACGCTAAGAACCCCTTGGTGCTCTGTGGAAGCAAGGGCGTCCCAGTCCAGGCCCCGCTCACTTGACCATTCGCTGGACTGGGCGAATTCAGAACCCATGAACAGGAGTTTTTTACCCGGATGTGCCCACATGAAGGCGAGGTAGGCGCGTAAGTTCGCTAATTGCTGCCAGCGGTCCCCGGGCATTCGAGAGCTGAGTGAACCTTTTCCATGAACAACTTCATCATGTGAGAAGGGCAGAACGAAATTCTCACTGAAGGAATACATTAAAGAGAAAGTCATCTCGCTATGGTGGAACTTGCGGTGGACGCTTTGTTGTTGAACGTATCCAAGTGAGTCATGCATCCAGCCCAAATTCCATTTGAATCCAAAACCAAGGCCACCGAGATCTGTTGGTCGCGTAACGCCGGGCCACGTTGTGGACTCTTCGGCGATTGTGACGACACCGGGGACCCGTTTGTATACGGTTGCGTTCAATTCCTGCAGGAAAGCTACCGCATCCAGGTTTTCCCGACCGCCATGTTGATTGGGCAGCCATTGATCTTCTTCGCGGGAATAGTCGAGGTAGAGCATTGAAGCAACGGCGTCAACCCTGAGCCCATCAATGTGAAACTCCTCAAGCCAATACAACGCATTGGCGACGAGAAAATTACGTACTTCATTGCGCCCGAAATCAAAGATCAATGTTCCCCAGTCAGGGTGCTCGCCCCGGCGCGGGTCCTGGTGTTCATACAAGTGTGTCCCATCGAAATTGGCTAGCGCCCAGGAATCCTTGGGAAAATGAGCGGGAACCCAGTCAAGGATTATGCCAATACCCTCCTGATGCAACGTGTCAACGAGATATCGGAATTGATCGGGTGTTCCAAACCGGGAAGTGGGTGCGTAATAAGAAGTGACTTGATACCCCCAGGAGGGTCCATAGGGATGCTCCGCGACCGGGAGGAACTCCACGTGGGTGAATCCCGCAGCCTTTACATATTCCACTAGCTCGCGTGCCATGCCGAGGTAATCCAGACCCAAGCGCCATGAGCCCAAGTGCACTTCATAGGTGGTCATAGGCATGAGGTGCGGATCTCGACCGGCCCGGTTATGGAGCCAGGCATTGTCGCCCCACACGTATTTGGATTCGAAAACTATGGACGCATTCGCCGGTGGCACTTCCGTTGCAAAAGCCATGGGATCTGCCTTCATTAACCAAGTTCCCTGGGAGTCCAAAATATTGAATTTATAGGTACTCCCCGGGCCCACGTCGGGGATAAAAAGTTCCCATACGCCGGTTGACCCCAGTGAGCGCATTGGATGTGCCGTACCGTCCCAATAATTGAAGTCGCCGATCACTCGAACGCCGTGAGCATTTGGAGCCCACACTGAGAAAGCAGTTCCCGAGACAGCCTTTTGTCCGTGATACATGGTTCGAGGGTGGGCGCCAAGTACTTGCCAGAGCTGTTCGTGTCTGCCTTCACCGATCAAGTGCAAATCCACGTCCCCCAAAGTGGAGGGAAAAACAAATGGATCATGTGAGTGAAAATTTCCGCTCTCGTAGCGTGTATCAAAGAGATAGGCGGATGTATCAACTTCCTTTTCTGACAACGACAGTATCCACACGCCAGGGGTTTCCGGTGTCATGGCAAATTTCAACTCGCCAATCTGCACATCGACTGAGAGTGCATGTGGTTTAAGCGTTCGGATAATTATTTCATCGCCAATGCGGTGTCTCCCGAGCAGCGCATGGGGGTCACAGTGAGACCCGGACAGAAGTCGCCCGAGTTCAGGGTGCGGTGCACTCACGACTTGGAGACCTTTTGGTCGATGGCGCCCGGCTCCGAATAAATCGTGAGCGGCCTCACCGGTGAAATGATTTTCGCGATATGCGCCACGTCTCCATGCGGGCTCAATCGAGCAAAAGTGTGTTCATCCCAACGCCAGGTCGAGCCACTAATCAGGTCCGTGACGGCAAATTGGTCCCCCCGTGAAACCCCTAATTCCGGCAGATTCCAGTGAATGGTGGTTGAGTGATCGTTATGCGGATCTGTATTGCATACAACCAGGATCACGTCCTCACCATTTTCTCCGCCCCGTTTTGAGAAAGCGATTATGTCCGGAGAGTCACTGGGGTGAAAACGAAGTGTGCGTAGTTCCTGTAGCGCGGGATTATTTCGGCGAATTTCATTGAGCAAGGTGAGGTAGGGAGCAAGTGAGCGACCTTGCTCTTCTCCAAGATTCCAATTACGCGGACGCAATTGGAATTTCTCGGTATCGAGGTATTCCTCACTGTCGGGACGAAGGCGAGCATGCTCATAGAGTTCGTACCCGCTATAAATCCCATACGTGGGTGACAAAGTTGCCGCGAGTGTTGCTCGTATTGCGAAAGCGCTTGGCGTTCCGGTTTGCAAGTAGGTGCTCAAAATATCTGGGGTGTTCGTGAAAACGTTAGGTCGCATGAAGGCGGCATTCGACCCGGAAAGTTGCTGAAAATACTCTTCAAGTTCAGACTTCGAGTTTTTCCAAGTGAAGTATGTGTAGGACTGCTGGAACCCCACTTCGGCAAGAGCGCGCATCATGGGTTCCCGAGTAAATGCTTCGGCAAGGAAAATAACGTCGGGGTGAGCCTCGTTGATCGTAGTAATGAGCCGGTGCCAAAACCAGACAGGTTTCGTGTGTGGGTTATCGACTCGAAAGATTTGTACACCAGTCTTGATCCAAAAAATAACGATACGCTCAATTTCTTCGTATAGACCGTCTGGATCATTATCAAAATTTAGCGGGTAAATATCTTCATATTTCTTTGGCGGATTTTCGGCGTAGGCGATACTGCCGTCACCACGATGGGCGAACCATTGGGGATTGCTTTTTACCCACGGGTGGTCAGGGGCGCATTGGAGGGCCAAGTCCAAGGCAATTTCCAGATTCAACTTTTCAGCAGTTGCAACAAAATCTGCGAAATCTTCGATCGTTCCCAAGTCTGGGTGCACGCTGTCATGGCCACCGAGTGCCGAACCAATTGCCCATGGAGAACCAGGATCGTGTGAGCTCGCAGGTAGTGTGTTGTTGGGTCCTTTGCGGTTCACCTCGCCGATTGGGTGGATTGGTGGGAGGTAGACGACGTCAAATCCCATCTCCGCGATCCGAGTAAGGGACTTGGATGCGCTGGCAAAAGACCCAGACTTTATGGGCTCAAGAGTTGCGCCTTCACTGCGTGGAAAGAATTCATACCATGATCCAACCAGGGCTCGGCGCCGTTCGACCAGAAGCGGCCAAGGTCCGTGAACGACATCATTTTCACGGAGTGGATGTGACTCTAGAATTTGGGTGACCGCTGAATCTGTTGCCGCAGCGTATCTGGCGCGTTCTGTTAACGCGGTGTTTCCAATAATTGCTAGCGCGTTTTCCAGTGTTGTGCGAAACTGCTGACTCACGCCACTGGCAACCCGTTCAATCAGGGAAGCGCCCTCACGAAGTTCTAGATCAGCGTCAAGCCCCGCGGGGATCTTTATTTCCGCCCTGCGACGCCAGGTGGTGATTGGGTCGCCCCACGTTGAGATGCTAAAGCTCCACTTTCCCTGTGAGGTTGCAACGAAATTTGCTTGGTACCTATCGGTGTTCTCCTGCGTTGACATGGGGAATGGGCCAACTGTGCGACCATGTGGATCGGTGAACGTAAGTTCAACGCCGAGGCAATCGTGTCCCTCTCGAAATGTGGTCGCGGCGATGGGAATGATCTCTCCAACGACTGCTTTTGCCGGATAAGTTCCACCTTCCACGACGGGTGACGCGTCGAAGAGCGTGTACCGGGGGGCACCCGGCACCAAGGGAATTCTGGACGCCATTATCTAAGGCTACTGGAGCACTGCCCGAGATTTTTCGTTGCGTTAAATGCGCGTTGCTATTCGCCCCTTACCTCTGGGCGGTGAATACGTACGTTGATCGTGGTTGGCACAAGAAGATCCCACCGGCTCCATGAACGCGTTCACCGGGTTGCCCATTCGTTGCATGCGTGTCGAGAATCGCGACATATGACTGCGCGTACGGAAGTGCGGGGAGGGCGAAGTTCACTGGTTCGCTTCCGGCGTGAAAAATTGCAAAAATACTTTCCTCTCCACTTTCATACGGTGTGAGAAACATTCCGATTGATGTGTGCTCACTGTGATGCCAGTCGGAGATTTCCTGCGCATCAGGGGCAAACCAAGCCAGATCTTTTGGGCCATTTTCGTGGAGTGGTTCGCCCGAGTAAAAATCAAGTGGGCGAAGCATGGGGTATGAGCGACGGATGTGTGCCATGGTGGCAACAAAGTCAATGAGGTCCCAGTCATGTTGCTCTAGGTCCCA
>DEZY01000133.1:9358-10026 GCA_002365735.1 Actinobacteria bacterium UBA3120 | reverse complement strand
CGGCTAAACTGCCGAGTCGAATCACGGTAGTTCGCTCTCCAAATCACCAAAGTCCTCGTCTTCGGCGAGTGTTTCAACGCTGGTGATGGGCCATTCGGGAAGAGACGTTTTAGCTACCGCCTGTGCGAATTTCTCCAGTGCAATTTTGCCGGCAATATCTGAGATATCAGCTTCCACAACTATTTGAGCGCCGTAACCCATCGTGCCGTAGCCTGAAGCAATCCCGTCTAGCGTTGCGACGGCGTCGGCAAGATCTACTACCTCTTCGAGGGTGACTTCCCGGTCACCTTCTGCTTGAATCGAAACACTGAATCTCATTTCTACCCCACTTTCGCTAGTCGGTCGGCCAAGCGTTCAAGGCTAGCGAGATTGTGCCCTGAATGCACCTCATCAATAAAAGGATCAGCGACGATCATCCCCATGGAACTGGGGACGTAGTCCACCGCATCGCCCTTATGGGGATTCACCCAAATAACCCGGTGAGCAATTCTCGAGAGGCTTTCCATGGAATCGGAGAGGGCGGCTGGCTCACCTCGATCTAAGCCATCTGAGCAAATAACAACTATGGCGCCACGGCCTAATCGCGACCGCCGAGCCTCTCGGGTGAATTGGCGTAATGAATCACCGATTCGGGTACCACCATCCCAATCAAGGACCGCTTCACCAGC
>DEZY01000133.1:8704-9077 GCA_002365735.1 Actinobacteria bacterium UBA3120 | reverse complement strand
TTGTAGGCAAGAGCGCGAGGTTCGCCCAGGTTTCGCATGGTCTCTCGCACCATACGTCGAAGGTCTAGTCGGGCTGCTTTCTTACTGCGAGTGGATCGGTGGGTTCTGCGTTGCGGCGGAGTGACACGAAAGTGTGAAATAAGTTTGCGCACCCGCCTAATTTCTTCCTCGGAGCAGTCGGCGAACGCTTTAAGGCGGTGAACTTCCGAGGTGCTGGCAAGGTACCCAAGTTTCACTTCATCCGGACTGATATCGCCGGGTAGACCTTGTTCTGTGTTGGGTATCTCCAGGGTTGCTCCAGCTGTGGACGAGGCCCGCAGAGTGCGTTTGCGCTCGTCGACAGCGCTTTCATGTATGTCAAGAAAGTACTGTT
>DEZY01000133.1:7891-8441 GCA_002365735.1 Actinobacteria bacterium UBA3120 | reverse complement strand
CCCTGAGCAGAAGGTCAAAATGTCGTCGGATCCGATCGATAAGCCTGCTTGCCGAAGTGTCTGACCAAACCCCACGAGCAGCTCATCGAACCCGCTAAGAGATGACATCCTGAATATTTCGAGAAGCGAACTCAAGGTCATCGCGATCTTTTACCACGGCACCGAGCGTATCAAGCGCTATTTCTGCGGTGAGCGAGTCTGAGCCAAGTGCCGTCACACTTTCGGTCCAATCGATGGTTTCGGCAACACCGGGAAGCTTCTCCAGGTCCATGGCGCGCAGACGATTTACTGCACCGACTACCTGGTTCGCTAACGCTGGACCCACTTCAGGGAGCCTAGATCGCACAATTTCGACTTCCCGTTCGCTTTCGGGGAAACCGATCCACGTGTATAGGCAGCGCCGTTTGAGAGCGTCATGTAGTTCCCGGGTCCGGTTTGACGTAAGAATGACAATGGGTCGTGATTCGGCTTTAATCGTTCCCACTTCGGGAATTGTTACCTGATAGTCACCCAATAGTTCGAGTAGGAAGGCCTCAAATTCGTCGTCGGC
>DEZY01000133.1:0-7763 GCA_002365735.1 Actinobacteria bacterium UBA3120 | reverse complement strand
CGCGGACCAAAAAGTTGATCATCTGAGGCCTCATCTGATCCCAGGGAGCGAACAAAAAGCATTTGGCGCGCGTAGTCCCATTCGTAGAGCGCCTGATGCATGTCAATGCCTTCGTAGCACTGGAGGCGGATTAGTTCGCGACCTAATAGAGTTGACACGGTTTTAGCCAGCTCTGTTTTCCCGACGCCGACTTCACCTTCAAGAAGTAGCGGCTTACCGAGTTTGAGGGCAAGCAGCAGCGCTGTGCTGAGCCCACGATCGGCGATGTACTTGTGCTCTGCCAACGCTTCCGTGAGCTGTGGGACGGTGAGTTGATCAAAAGACATGGATGTTAGTCCGTTTTACCCATAACTAGGTCGGCTAGTGAGGCCCCACTGAGTTTGCCTTCACGGGCCAATTTGCTGCGCCAGGCTGTTCCTAAGTCGACGCCGTCCTCGGCGAATCCGTCAAAGGAGACATCTTTCATGTTGCGGCAGACCTTGTTGGGACTGCATTCTTCGTCGAATTCATTCGCTGTCCCGGGATTTCCCTGCCAGATAGTGCGAAGTGCTTCTGCGGCTTGATCGCTCTCATGTGACATGGCCATACTCCTTAAGGGTTCTTAGTACTCATAACGATACCAGCAAACTCTAGACGCCGCAGAAAGGTCAATATTGGGATGGCAAGGCCCTTGCACCCAATAATTGCCTCACAATTACGGTCATCCAGGATACAGAAAGTGGGGTGCAGATGCACAAAAACTCGTTAGCGTGTGTCCTGTGAGTTTTGCAAGCGAGATCGAGTCACCCCAGCAGTTGATCCAAGAATTAGCGAAAGCTGACTACTTGGCTGAACCGGGGCTGGCAACCGCGCTGTTTTGTGCGGTCCGCTTGCCACAGCCCCTGCTCCTAGAAGGTGAAGCGGGTGTGGGCAAAACCCAGGCCGCTAAAGCCCTCGCGCAACTCCTAGACACTCCGTTGATTCGGTTGCAGTGCTTTGAGGGGATTGATGCATCAGAGGCACTTTATGAATGGAACTACCCGCGACAATTATTAAGTATTCGAATGGCGGAGTCCCAAGGTAAATCAATTGAGGAAAGTTCATTGTTTAGTCGTGAGTTCTTGATTGAACGGCCGCTGTTGCAAGCATTGGAACACGTTGGGCCAAACCCAGCCGTACTGTTGATCGACGAAGTGGATCGAGCGGACGAGGAATTTGAAGCATTTCTGTTTGAGATGTTAGCCGAATCAACCGTCAGTGTTCCTGAGCTGGGCACCCTGACGGCACAGCAAAAACCGATCGTTATTTTGACTTCTAATCGAACCCGAGATTTACACGACGCACTCAAGCGGCGTTGTTTGTATCACTGGATTGATTACCCAAGCTTGGAACATGCAACGCAGATTGTTAAATTGCGGGCGCCCAAGGCCAGTAAGGATCTGGCCGAGCAGGTTGCTTCAGCAGTGTCACGCATTCGAACTCTCGACATGCAGAAGCCACCAGGGGTGGCCGAAGCAATTGACTGGGTGAATGCGGCAATGCTCCTTGGGGTGAGCACACTTGATGCCAGGGGAACAGAGCAAACCCTTGGATCGGTATTGAAATACCGTGACGACCAAGAACTGGCTCGTGAGCAAGGCTTGGCCTGGATCGCCGGTGAATGATTCACCGTTAGCGCAGATTTGTGCAGCATTCGGACATCTACTACACAGGTCGGGAATCCCCGTAACACCGGAGCGCAGTGTCAGATTCGCGAGTGTCATTGAATTGGCCCAACCCACACAACTTGATGAACTGTATTGGTTGGCAAGGGTGACCCTCTTAAGTGACATCAGGGGAGTGGAAGCCTTTGATCGAGTGTTCCAACAAGTCTTTCGCGGGATTTTTGACTTTGCGGATTTCCGTGGTGAATTAAGTGAACCAGCGCCGCTGTCTGCAGTGTCTGCGGAGGAACAAAGCCCCGGCGAATCTAAAAAGTCAGGGGAAAGCGAGTCGAGTCCCAGGGGAACCAACGCAACTCCCGGTGCGCCGAGTAGTGACCATGAAGATGAAAGCGAAATTAGTGTTCTCGCAGCCATGAGCGCCCAGGAGCGGGTCAACGAACGCGATTTTTCTACATTAACGCCCGACGAACTTGCACTTATTCGCCGCTTGGTTGATCAGTTACCGTTGGTTCCACCTTTGCGAACTCGCCGGAGGACTCAGCGTGCACGCAAAGGCAACCAACTCGATCTGCGAGCGACCCTTCGTGCATCACATCGAACCGGTGGAGATCCGATCCGCTTGATCAAGAGATCGCATACCACAAAGCCTCGTCGGGTGGTGTTGATTGCCGATGTTTCGGGGTCCATGGAGCCTTATGCGCGGATCTATTTGCACCTGATGAGAGGCGCAGTGCAAGCATTGGGTGCCGAAGCGTTTGTTTTCGCAACCCACCTGACCAGACTCACCCGACCGCTTGCCACTTCACAACCTGACTTGGCTTACAAAAAAGCGGCAGATGCTGCAACAGACTGGTCGGGTGGCACGCGCATTGGCTCATCGATAAAGACCTTTATTGATGATTTCGGCCGACGTGGAATCGCCCGCGGTGCGGTGGTGGTAATTGTCTCTGACGGTTGGGAAATTGAGGATCCAGAAATTCTTGCGACGCACATGGCCCGACTCTCCCGACTTTCTCACCACATTATTTGGGTCAACCCGCGCAAAGCCGTCACCTCCTACCAGCCGCTCGTCGGCGGGATGGCTGCCGCGCTGCCGTACGTTGACACATTCGTCTCCGGACATTCGATGAATGCGCTCAATGAAGTGATGGGTGCGATCGCTGGCGCCTCAGAGCGTAGAGTTGCCGCATGCTGACGGTGGCGCAATACCTAAACCTGGTCTTGGACAGTGTGGCGGAGCTGCCACCGATGGAGTTACCAATCTCTGAAGTAAATGGTTGTGTTCTCGCTGAAGATATCTACGCGCGCTGGCCATTGCCCTCATTTAATAACTCGTCGATGGACGGATACGCGGTAATCTCAGCGGATCTAGTAGATGCAAGTGAGAGCTCACCGGTGATCCTTCCCGTGATCGACGATATTCCAGCTGGATTCAAATCGCTAGAAACACTGCATCGCGGCCAGGCGATTCGAATCATGACTGGTGCTCCAATGCCGGCTGGGGCGGACAGCGTAATCCCCATCGAAAGCACCGATGGGGGGAGTCAAAGCGTTCAGATCCGGGCGTCAATTGATCTAGGGAGCTGTATTAGGCACGAAGGCGAGGACGTAAAGGCCGGCGACTTAGTCCTTGGCAAAGGCACCTATGTGGGGCCACGACAGATTGCGCTCATTGCCGCAGTCGGGCACGGATCGATTTCCGTGATTCCCAAACCTCGGGTCGCGGTCCTTGCCACCGGTAGTGAATTAGTCGAACCGGGGACTGAACTCAAATTTGGTTTGATTTCAGACTCAAATAGTTTCTTGATCACGGCAACGGCAAATGACAGTGGGGCAGATGCGTATCGGCTTCCACCCGCGCAAGACGACGAAGACAAGCTGATTGAAATCCTAGAGGACCAAGTTCATCGTGCGGATCTGATCATCACAACCGGCGGGGTGAGCATGGGTGCTTATGACCCCGTGAAGGCTGCTTTTCTGAAATTAGGGACTGCTGAGTTTCATAAAGTTGCCATGCAACCGGGCATGCCCCAAGGTTTTGGCAGTGTTGGGAAAAGTGGGGAGTCAGCTATCCCGATCATCACCCTTCCCGGGAACCCGGTGAGCGCCTATATTTCGTTTGAGACTTTCATTCGTCCGGCAATTCGCAAGATGCGAGGGCTCAAGGTACTCGAGCGTCCCCGAACAAGTGCAAGGTTGAAAGGTGAATTGCGCTCACCGGTCAACAAAGTGCAATTCGCTAGGGCGCGCTTCGTGGAAGACAGCCAGGTCGAACCAGTGGGAACGGGTCAAGGCTCACATGTTCTCGGCGGGCTTGCGCAGGCGGACGCACTCATCGTGATTCCGGTGGGAGTTGACCGTGTTGCCAACCATGGCGACGTTTCAGTGATTGATTTAAGGAGTGATTTAGCGTGAGCACATTCCCGCACCTCAATGAACAGGGTGACGCCCACATGGTCGACGTGACCGCGAAGACGGTGACGCAAAGGTCGGCCACCGCTCGTTCGAGGGTCTCATTGAGCGCTGAAGTCATTGAACGACTTAATGCGGGTGACATGCCGAAAGGGGATGCCCTGGCCGTTGCGCGGATTGCGGCAATTTCAGCGACCAAGAAAACAAGTGATCTGATTCCACTGTGCCACCCGCTAGCGATTCACGGTGTCGATGTAAGTGTTGAACTCGATGAAACGGGTTCACACATCACCGTCACGGTTAAGACCGCAGATCGAACAGGTGTCGAAATGGAAGCCCTTACGGCAGCATCTGTTGGCGCATTGACACTGATTGACATGGTCAAAGGTGTTGACCGAATGGCTCGAATCGAATTCGTTGAGCTACTGGAAAAGAAGGGTGGTCGTTCGGGCCACTGGTTGCGAAGTGAGCATGAGTAATTTCACGGCTCAAATAATTACCGTGTCCACTCGCGGTGCACAAGGGATTCGAGCGGACACTTCAGGGGAAATCTTGTTCAAGGCATTTACTGAACTCGGTTTCGTGTGTTCTCCCAACGTGATAATCCCCGATGGTCCGGAGGTCGCCACCCAAATAAAGGCCGCCGTCAATTCAGGACACTCTCTGGTAGTCACTACCGGCGGCACGGGTATTTCACCCAGTGATCAAACTCCAGAGTTCACTCGGGGAGTAATTGACCGGGAAGTTCCCGGGATCGCCGAGGCCATTCGACACTATGGCCGCGCAAACGGAATCTCCACTGCTGCTCTGTCACGAGGGATTGCGGGTCAACTAGACAACTCCCTGGTGGTGAATGTTCCTGGCTCGCCGGGTGGCGCAAAAGATGCAGCTGCGGTTCTTGGTTAAATTGTGATTCATGCACTTGAGCAAATTGCAGGGTCCGACCACTAGTTCACCTGGCGTTCACCAAAACAGTTTCCAGCATTCATGTGATCTGGTCTCCTTGGCCACCTATAAGTGACAGATTCCTGTCGTGGCCGCAGAAACCCCATTGAGAGATCTCAGCAACAGCAAAAAGGCAAATAGAGCTGACAGGGCTTTCAGCCGGGTTATCACGGGCGCCGCGTTTACTTCATTGATTATTTTGGCTGGAATCACTATTTTCCTTGGGGCGAAAGCGGTCCCCGTCATCCAAGACCAAGGACTGTCCTTTCTCACGACAACGGTCTGGGACACCATCGGCGTTCCGCCCGAATACGGAATCGCTGGGATGCTCTACGGCTCAATCTTGCTGGCCGTGATCGCACTCGTGATCGCTGTGCCGGTCAGTATTTTCTTGGCAGTTTTCATGGTTTTTATTGCACCAACGCGGGTGTCCAAGTTTCTGACCAACCTCGTTGACCTGATGGCGGCGATACCGTCGGTGATCATTGGTCTGTGGGCTTTTTATGTGTTGGTACCTCCGGCACAAGAATGGCAATCCCTGCTCAACCAATATCTGGGCTGGATCCCAATATTTGCCAACGAATCAGGAAATTTCACGGGAACCCCTTTCATTGCAGGTGTTGTGTTGGCAATCATGATGATTCCGATTGTCACATCGGTTACAGCCGAAGTTCTCAAGCGAACACCACCCGAGCTAATCAATGCTGCCGAATCCCTCGGATGCTCAATGTGGACCATGTTGCGATACGTGGCGCTGCCATTTGGGCGAGGAGGGATTGTTGGAGGCGTGATGCTGGGGCTTGGACGCGCATTAGGTGAAACAATCGCGGTGTTCTTCGTCCTGAAAATTGTTTTCGACATCAATTTCTTCAACATTATTGAATCAGGTGGTGGATCCGTCGCCACCTTGATCGTGTCCAAGTTCGGTGAGACTTCGGGTGACTTTGAAGTTGATGTCCTACTCGCGGCTGGTTTCTTCCTTTTCCTCATGACCCTTGTGGTCAACATGCTGGCGAACCTTATTGTTCGACGCACAGAACGGCTAAAGTCATGACAACGCTGATGAGTGAGGCACCCGAGATTCGGGAGCAAGACTTGGTGCCACAACGCCCTTGGTCAAAACGCCCGACCTCTTTCTGGTTAGCGGCACTTTTGGGCACCGCGGTTCCGCTTTCGTTCGCGGGAGTGCTGTACTTCACCACAGAAATTGCAGCTCCCCTTCTGCTAATAGTCGTTTATCTTCCACTTCAGCTAGTGAGCGCTGGAGTAGCGGGCTACGTGGCAAAGGGAAAGCATGGGATCTTGGATTCCGGTCTCATAGTCTTTGCCATTGGATCCACGATTCTGAGCGCGGTCATATTGGGGTCCATGCTCGCAACGATTATTGCTCGGGGTTTTGAAGCACTAAGGCCATCATTTATTTTTCAAAACAGTGTGTACATCAGTCCCAGCACTCCCCTTGATTACGGCGGCGTAGGCCATGCGATTGTTGGAACGTTTTTGATTGTAGGTATTGCAACAATTATTTCTGTTCCCCTGGGAATCGCCACCGCCGTGTATGTAACGGAAATTCGTGGCCGCGCGGTGCCCTATGTGAGATTCTTTGTTCAGGCAATGAGCGGGGTCCCTTCCGTCGTCGCAGGCCTGTTCGTATTGACGGTTTTCATTCTCACCGGAGTCATGCGGCAAAGCGCACTAGCGGGCGCGATTGCCTACGCGATCCTGATGCTTCCCACGGTTGCCCGAACAGCGGAAGAAGTCTTGCGCCTTGTTCCCGAAGATTTGAGAACAGGTGCGTTGGCTTTGGGCTCCACGCGATCTCGAGTTGTCTTCAACGTGGTCCTTCCCGCGGCTCGCACGGGTGTGATTACAGCAATGCTTTTGGGTGTAGCTCGTGTCGTGGGTGAGACGGCGCCACTTTTGTTAACGGCGTTAAAGAACGATCAAACAGTCGTGAACCCGTTCTCCGATCCGATTTCAGCACTGCCCACATTCATATTTGACAACGTTGCCCAGCCTTATCCTGATGCGGTAACGCGGGCTTGGGGCGCGGCGTTGGTCCTTATGGTGATTGTTGCAGTGCTATTCACACTCACGCGATTGCTTTCCGGTCGCAATTCGATGAACAAATAAATAGTCAAGTGATCAATTCGAAAGGCAATCAAATGGAAGAGACAGTAATCGCAATGGAAGCGCTAGATGCAGAAATCGCCCGGACCGAGAAAGCTCCAAAGCAAATTGAGATGTCTGCCAACGGCGTCAGCGTGTGGTTTGGAAAGCGCAAAGTCTTGGAAAACGTCAACATTGATTTTCCTAAGAAGACCGTCACAGCCTTGATCGGTCCGTCCGGCTGCGGTAAATCAACTTTTCTTCGCACATTGAACCGCTTACACGAATTGATTCCAGGCGCCGCGTTGGCGGGTGAGGTGCTCTACGAGGGCGACGATATCTACCGACAGGATGTGGACCCCGTGCACATCCGTCTGGCAATCGGCATGGTGTTCCAAAAGCCGAACCCCTTTCCCTCAATGACAATTCGAGGAAACGTGCTTTCGGGCCTGAAGCTCTCTGGCCTCAAGCGCAAGGACCACGACGAGCTTGTTGAACAAACTTTGATCTCGGCAGGTTTGTGGAAAGAAGTCAAGGATCGACTTAACGCACCGGCTGGAGACTTATCAGGGGGGCAGCAGCAGCGTCTGGTTATTGCTCGTGCCCTAGCGGTCAATCCACATGTACTCCTCATGGATGAGCCCTGTTCGGCGC
>DEZY01000152.1:14294-14781 GCA_002365735.1 Actinobacteria bacterium UBA3120 | reverse complement strand
TGGTTATTGGTGCGACAGGTGGCATCGGAAGCTCGTTGACCCAGATTTTGGCGGCTGAGGGGATCTGGGTCGATGTGGTCGCACCCGCGGCTCACGCCGAACTCGTTTCCAGGCTCGGTGCGAAAACTTGTTTCGATATTGGCGATACTGCTGCTCTCGAGTCAGGTGAAATCTATGACGTGGTATTCGACTCGGTCGGCAAGTCACGCTTTGTCACGTGCGCTCCCGCGATAAAACCTGGGGGAGCGTACTTGTCTTCGGAGCTGGGGAATCACGCCGAAAATTTGTATTTGCCGATAGTGACAAAATTCTTTCGGAAAAAGAAGGTGCTGTTTCCGATTCCCACCGACATCTCCGGTTCCCTTGAGCAGGTCCGCAACCTCAACGAGTCGGGTAAATTTAGTTCAGTAATTGATCGAGAGTTCGCTCTAGAAGACATCAGCGCAGCATTTGAGTTTGTAGAAAAGGGTCAAAAAGTGGGAACGGT
>DEZY01000152.1:8874-14100 GCA_002365735.1 Actinobacteria bacterium UBA3120 | reverse complement strand
GCGTTGGTCAATCTGTTCTTGATTGGTCAGGGGCATCCCTGGGTGGCGCAGGACCCCACCGTGGCCGACTGGGTCCGTCCTTGACGCTGTAGGGATTGTCCCCCTGGTATGGGCACCGGGAGCGACTCATTCCACCGTCATGTTCAAGGCGTGGAAGTCAACGGCAAGTCGTTGCGCAATCGTGGTACGCAAGGTACATGTTTGATTACTCGCTGGCTTTTCGTGGGGGACGGTACTTTGCAGAAGTCTTTCCATCGGGTCCACCATTGGTAAACGTCAGCCCAACTTTTGTGAATTCCCACTTACTCTTTTTGAACTTTTTGGGTGCAGTCAGAACAATTTTGGCGTCGAATGTTTTCACGACAGGGACGTTCCCTACTTCCCCGGAGCTTTCGCACATGGTCTGTACCTCACTGGGTGTCCCGTCAGCTGGTGACGTGTAGATGCATTGCATGCCCGTGAGATTTAGGGTTCCTTTGCCAATGGCGGTCCTCTTATTCCACTTCTTCCAAGTGATATCGCTGAGGTACGTATCCCCAGTGCCTCCTCTTGGATCGTCATCACCACCATCTGGACAAGCAACGATGATCGTTGAGGGTTTGCGGGACGTCACACTCAGATACGACAAGTCACTGTGTTGACCGGCACCTAGACACATGGAAACAACCGGTAGCGCTTTGCTCGTGGCCCGCGCGGCAGGCTGCGCAGTTGCCACGGGTGGGATAAGGACAACGGAGAGTACAAGGCTGGTTATCGCGACCCTGAGGTGTTTCACTTGCAGATAGTACCGAGATGAACTAGCGAATCAAGCCTTACTGGGCTAGTGAGGGGTTAGCCCTAGTCCAATGAATCATGATTTCTGATCGGTGGAGGAATAAACTCCGGCCATGACGGGTGAACTGTGCGCCCACGAAGTTGCGCTCGAATCAGTTTGACCACTTTTATAAGGGTGGGGATCGGATTGGGAAATTACGGGGCGGTCCTCGTGGGCCAATGTGACCAGAGGAGCGGCTCGGCTTGACTACAACCAGATTCAGTCAAAGTGAAACTGGGTTGTCGCGGTTGACCAGCGGTTGCCCGTTCACTACCACCCCGACCAAAAGTTTGCGGCCGAGACTATGGCTGAAATTTCCCAGTTCAACCACGTCTAGGCTTAGTTGCCATGAGCCAGCAAGAAGTCAATGTTCTTTCACCGGATTTGTCCATGCACATGGAATCCAGAGCAATACCAGAGCCCGGAGTTCACGAGGTGCTCGTTGCGGTTAAATCCGTGGGAATCTGTGGCTCTGACATCCACTACTGGTCGCACGGTCGAATTGGTCCATACGTTGTTGAGTCTGATCTGGTTCTCGGTCACGAAGCGTCCGGGGAAGTCGTTGGCCTTGGGTCAATGGTGAGCAAGTTGAAGGTGGGGGATCGGGTTGCCCTGGAGCCTGGTGTTCCGTGCGGTGACTTCTCTGGGTGTGTTCAATGCCGGGAGGGCCGTTACAACCTGTGCCCCGACGTTCGGTTCTTTGCAACGCCACCCATTGATGGCGCGTTCGCGCAGTTCGTAACGCTCCCTGAAGATTTTGCGCACGTGCTTCCGGGCTCAATGACCTTCGACGAAGGTGCCTTGATGGAACCGTTGTCGGTGGGGGTCTGGGCCGCGCGGAAGTCTTCTATTGACGCTTCCAGCAATGTGTTGATCGCCGGGTGTGGTCCGGTTGGGCTTCTCACTGCAATGGTCGCTCGAGCATCGGGAGCTATGAGCGTTGTGTTATTCGACATTAATGGGGATCGACGTGAGGCTGCAGCCGCTTTAGGGTTTGTTGCTGTGGATCCATCTGATCTTGGGAACGGGTCTGTAACTCCTGACGTGTTCATTGACTGCAGTGGCAACGAGAGCGCGATAGCAACCGGCATTGCCGTGATAGCCCCGGCAGGAACGGTGGTGTTGGTGGGTATGGCGCCGCACAGCATTGTTGGTCTACCGGTTGATCAAATTCAGGGCAAGGAATTATGGGTCACGGGAACCTTCCGTTATGCCAACACTTACCCGACCGCGATTTCATTGGTTGAACGAGGGCTGATAGACGTAGCATCGGTGGTGAGTGCGCACTACCCACTCGAGGACGCAGAAGCTGCCCTGGCTCATTCACAAAGCCACCCGGCCGACCTCAAGGTCATAGTTACAATCGACTGACGCAAATATTGACCGTAAAATAGTTAAGCCCCACCGCTTAGGCAGTGGGGCATAACTATTGAGTTGTGCTTATTGGCGTTGGTCAATCTGTTCTTGATTGGTCAGGGGCATCCCTGGGTGATGCAGGACCCCACCGTGACCGACCGGATCTTGATCGAGGTCTTCATATTCGCGCAGTGGTGCTTCGAGTGCGGCGCTGTGGGCGGCGTGGGCTTGGCCCGCTTCGATCTCGGCGTCGGTGGGACGCTCAATGTTGTCCCGCAGGAAGAAACTCGAAACTTTGTGCCGGAGCTGATCAACCCGGTAATGGGGGTTGCGCACTCCATCGGAATCAGTTTTTACCGGCGCGGGGAGGACGGGCAGGTCTTCCTTGGCAGAAATAACTGCGAGCTCCTTGTAGTTCAGTGGCTGGTGAACCTCGATGAACTCACCGTGTGGCAAGCGCAACACTCGGCCTGATTCGTAGCCGTGCAGGAGCTTCTCGCGATCCTTGCGTTGCAGCCCCAGACAGATGCGTTTGGTGACTACGAAGGCAATCGGGGGAGCGACAATCAGCAATATTCGCAAAGTCCAACTGAGCGCATTGAAGGAAAGATTAAAGGTGGTTGCGATGATGTCGTTACCGCCACCGATCCAGAGGATTCCGTAGAAGACAATTGCAACGACGCCGATGCTGGTGCGAACTGGTGCGTTACGAGGTCGCTCAAGTAAGTTGTGTTCGCGTTTGTCACCGGTGGCCCACGCCTCAAGGAACGGATAGAACGCTAGAGCGGTAAAGAGAATTCCGGGAATCACGACAGATGGGATCAATACGTTCCAGGAGATGGTGAACCCAGCGATTACGCTTTCCCAGTTGGGCATGAGGCGAAGGGCGCCATCAAGCCAACCGATATACCAGTCGGGTTGGGTGCCCGCTGAAACTTGATCTGGCATGTACGGACCGAAGATCCAGATCGGGTTGACCGTGACCAGCCCACCGATCAGGGCGATGATGCCGAAGACAATGAAGAAGAAGCCGCCGGCCTTTGCCATGTAGACGGGCAGCAGCGGGTAGCCCACAACGTTGTTGTTGGTGCGACCTGGTCCAGGGAACTGGGTGTGCTTCTGGGTCCAGACCATCATGAGGTGGGCGGAGATCAGACCCAGGAGGAGTCCGGGGATTAATAGAATGTGTGCCGCGTAGAGCCGGGGAATAATCTCGGTTCCAGGGAATTCACCGCCGAAGACGAGAAACGCTGCCCACGTTCCCACAAGCGGGATGGACTGCAAAATTCCTCGAATAATTTGAAGACCGGTACCTGAGAGAAGGTCGTCGGGGAGTGAATAGCCCGTGAAGCCAGCACCCAAGGCCAGAGCGGTGAGCCCCACACCAACAAGCCAGTTGAATTCACGTGGCTTGCGGAACGCCCCCGTGAAGAAAACGCGAAACATGTGAACCGCAATTGCGGCAACGAAAATGAGGGCTGACCAGTGGTGCATTTGGCGAATCAGCAGGCCACCGCGAACCTCGAAGGAGATGTCGAGCGTAGATGCGTAGGCCTGTGACATCTCGACGCCTTTGAGCGGCACATATGCCCCGTTGTACACCACTTCGACCATGCTGGGGTCATAGAACAACGTCAAAAAGGTGCCGGTAAGAAGTACAACAATGAATGAGTACAGGGCAATTTCACCGAGCATGAAGGACCAGTGATCTGGGAATACTTTGCCCAGGTTGCGCCCGAGAAACTTGTTGCTACCGAGGCGCTGATCCACGTATTTGGCGGTCACGCCACCTACCTGCTCAATCGGATGATCTGTTGTTGCACTCATGCTCTATCTCGCTCCCAGAAACTAGGTCCCACTGGTTGGGAAAAGTCCTCAACCGCTACTAAATATCCTTCCTCATCTACCGAGATTGGCAACTGCGGCATATTTCGGGCAGCGGGCCCAAAAATTACCGCGCCAGAGTCAGCAAGATCGAAGGTTGACTGGTGGCACGGGCACAATAAGTGGTGCGTGCGCTGTTCGTATAGTGCAATGGGACAACCCACATGGGTGCAGATCTTTGAGTAAGCCAAGATCCCGTTGTAGTCCCAGCCTTCACCCTGCTGGGAGCGAATCTGGTCGGGATCCATGCGCACCAAAATAATCGCGGCTTTGCCCCGGGCGTTGAGGTTGTGTTCTTCTTCTTGGACCTCCATAAGGTCTTCGGGTAGAGCGGACACGAGGCCGCCAACGGGAAGGTCTTCGGGGCGAACAGGCTGGTAGGTGCCGTCGGAAACGATTCTTTTTCCTTTGGCCCACAGGGTGTGCGACAGGATCTCAGTGGGGTTTTCGCCGGCCGGGGTGACCCACAGATCACGCAGAACGACAACGATCGGGATGGGAAAAAATGCTAGCGCCCCCAGTAAGGTGCGCCGAATAATTTTATAACGGGCGAAACCAGATTCGTCCTTGCCACGTTCGTAGTTCGCGACAGCGAGATCATCTTCTTGCGAGTCGGACACCATGTCGTGGCGATCCTGCACAACTTCAACGTCTGGCATGAGTTTCTTTGCCCATTGAATTGCACCGGCGCCGATCAGTAACACCGCGATCCCGAAAGTAAAGCCGAGGGCAACATTGCTCGCGCCTACTTCACCAAGAACCGGGATGTACACGATGCTGGTTTTGTCGATCATGACATAAGCGGCAACTGAAAGCACCACGAAGAACATGGAGAGCGCAAACATGGAGGCAACTTGGCGTTCGGCTCGACGGGCTGCTTTGGGATCGGTGTCGGTTACGCGCAACCGGTGCGGAATCTCGGCAACCGGCGAGTAGCCCAGCTTCGCTGGCGCCGAGTGTTCGTGCTCATTAGGTGTATTTTCAGTGGGAGTGAGTGCGGTCATCGCGCTTTGATTCCGATCCAGACGGCCGCTGCAATCAGCGCGGCAAAGACGGCAACCCACATGAATAGGCCCTCAACAACTGGGCCGAGTCGGCCAAGGGAAAGGCCACCGGGGCTCGGTGCTTCCTGTAAAGCCATGATGTAAGCGGTAACTGCTTTCTTGTCTTGC
>DEZY01000152.1:8256-8802 GCA_002365735.1 Actinobacteria bacterium UBA3120 | reverse complement strand
TACTTTCTTGTCTTCAATTGTCAAGGTGTCATTGGAGAACACCGGCATGCTTTGTGGACCGCTCACCATGG
Source organism: Actinobacteria bacterium UBA3120 (assembly GCA_002365735.1). Classification (GTDB taxonomy): domain Bacteria; phylum Actinomycetota; class Actinomycetes; order S36-B12; family S36-B12; genus UBA4592. Next base: position 8,731 of record DEZY01000152.1, on the reverse strand, counting down.
CTTCATAGATTTCTTGGGGAGTTGCCTCCATCAGGCTGGGGGCGTACTTACCTTGGGTGAGCGCCCCGCCTTGGCCGGCAGCTTGGTGGCATTGGGCGCAGTTAATGCGGAAAAGAATGCCACCCTCGGCTACGTCGGCATCTGAGTAATCAACGTCTTCAGCCGTTGGCATGGCAGGTCCGGGTGCTAAAGATGCAATATAGGCGGACAACGCGGCGATTTGCTCTGCGTCGTAGCTGGGTTCTTTCGCGGTTGCCTGTGCGCCGGGTGCGGCAAGTGGCATCCGGCCGGTTGCAACCTGGAAGTGGACTGAAGCAGCACCCACACCCAGGAGGGTGGGTCCGTTGGTGGTTCCTTGGGCGTTGAGGGAGTGACAGGAGCTACAACCTTCTAGGTAGAGCTTCTTTCCTTCCTCCACTTGGGTCTGAGTGCCGAGTGCTGCCTGAGCAGGTTGGATATTGGAAACCGTTGAGTA
>DEZY01000152.1:0-8121 GCA_002365735.1 Actinobacteria bacterium UBA3120 | reverse complement strand
GTGATTCCCACGGTACCTAGGGCTGCGACAAGCAGGAGCACGGCGACAAAAGGGTTACGCCTTCGTGCGGACAGGAACTTCACAGCAGCAAAGCCTTTCTCAGTTGTTGAATTACAGTGGTAACTGACCCTATTTTAAGATGTAGATCATGAAAAACAGTGCAATCCACACGACATCAACGAAGTGCCAGTAGTACGACACGACGATTGCGCGAGTGGCTTGCTCGTGGGTGAAACGCCTCGCGACATAGGTGGTCGCCAGAACTAGCAGGAAGGCAATCAGGCCCCCGGTGACGTGCATTCCATGGAAGCCGGTCGTGATGTAAAAGGCGGAGCCGTACGCATTTGAAGATATGGTGAGGCCTTCATGAACTAACTCGGTGTATTCGGTGATTTGACCGCCAATAAAAAATGCGCCCATCAGAAAAGTGATGATGAACCAACGGCGCAAACCTTTGACGTCCCCGCGCTCAGCGGCGAAGACGCCCAACTGACACGTGACCGAACTCAGAACAAGAACTGTGGTGTTGATGCTGGCAAAGGGAACATTGAGAAGTTGGGTTTCGTTCGCCCACAACTCTGGGTTGACCGCGCGCAGAGTGAAGTACATGGAAAATAGGGCGGCGAAGAACATCAGCTCGCTGGAAAGCCACACGATAGTGCCGACGGAGACCATGTTGGGACGATTAGCCGGCGCATGGTCATATGCCGGAGGGATCACGGTTGCTTGGGCCACGGGCATACTCTCTCAGATCCGTCTAATTATTTCTCTCTGACCCCCTCTTACAAGAACGTGATTTTGGACTCGTTATTGAGCCTATATTTCGCAGAAAAGATACTTCTGGCTAGAGTACGAGCGTGGCAACAGACGCGGGAACAGGCGATTCCCTTAAAGTCTTGGTGTACAGCAGTAACCGCAATACTCGCGCTGACGTATTGATGGCTCTGGGCCCACGGCCATCTATGAGCCTTCCCAGGGTTGAATACACCGAAGTTGCCACCGAGCCGGGCTTTATTTCTGCCGCCGATAGTGGCAAATTTGATCTTTTTATTCTTGATGGCGAAGCGACCCCTGCCGGCGGAATGGGGCTTGCCCGCCAGATTAAAGATGAACTTTTTCGGTGCCCGCCGGTGCTGGTGCTGATCGCCCGCCCCCAAGATGCTTGGTTGGCCACCTGGTCCCGGGCCGATGCGGTAGTGGGCCTGCCCATTGAGCCGGTGTCGACCGCCCAGGCGGTTAACCGTCTTTTGTCCACTCGGCTGAGCTTGATTTCCTAGAAAATTGCCAGTGGAAAGCACCAGTTGGTCGGCAGTGCTGGGCGGCTTCTCAGCCAGCGCACCCCTGTCACCGGAAATGGCCAATTGGGCCATGACCCAAATACTCAGCGACCGAGCAACCGACGCTCAGACGGCCGCATTTGCTATGGGACTCCATATCACGGGTGAAACTCCAGAGCAGGTCGCAGTTTTGGCAGCCACAATGTTGGAGTTCGCGAATCTGGTTCCGGCGATACCAGGCGTCTCGGTGGTTGTGGACGTTGTGGGCACTGGAGGAGACGGTTCCCATTCGGTCAACATCAGCACTATGGCGGCCGTGGTGGCTGCCACCTGTGGGGTGACCGTGATAAAACACGGCAACCGCGCATTTTCCAGCTCGACAGGTTCTGCTGATTTACTCGAAGCCCTCGGGCTCGATCTTGATCTCACGGCCAAGCAGGTTGCCGCAGTTGCCCAGATAGCGGGAATCGGTTTTTGTTTCGCACCCAATCACCATCCGGCGATGCGTTTTGCTGCACCGGCTCGCACCCAGCTGGGGATCCCCACCGTATTTAATATTTTAGGTCCACTCACTAACCCGGCGCTCGCTAACGCATCCTTGGTGGGTTGTGCGCACGTCAGCCTTGCACCGGTCATGGCACGTGTGTTAGCCGACCGCGGGGTCCGTGCACTAGTCGTGCGCGGGACTGACGGGCTCGATGAAATCTCCCTATCGGCACCAACCCAGGTGTGGGATGCGACCAGCGGTGAAGTAGTTGAGACCCGGTTGGACCCGGCTGATTTTGGAATTATTGGTTTTCGGGCTGAACACCTGCTCGGCGCAAGCCCCGAAAGAAACGCGGACCTTACCCGTAAAGTTTTTGGCGGCACCGATCCGGGCGCGGACTCAGAAGTTGTGGCATCGATTCGACTCGCAGTAGCGCTGAATGCTTCGGCAGCCTTAGCCGCAGCAGATTCGGTGGATGATCCCAATGCCAGTTCAGTACCACTGAGTGACCGGATCAATACCCACTTGCCCCGTGCCCTAGCCACCCTGGACACCGGACAGGCATGGACAGTGTGTGAGAAGTGGATTGCTACCGCGGCGCAAGTCAAGAGCGCTGGTTAATCCAGACAAGGCTAAAAGTAAGCAATCCGGGTCGCGCCCGGTGCTCGTGGACCAACGGGTCTACCCGTTGGTCCATGCCCGGTAACTGCTGCAAGGCGTTCACCGACCACCCGGCGTACATCTAAGAGTTGGATTGTTTCTTTTCCACCACAATCAATGGGCATGGATAGATCGTGCGAACTGGCAACTAAACGAACACCGTCACTTTCGAGCCATCGCAGCAGATCAAATGCTTCCTCGGTGACACCCGCGGGCGCCGGCTCGATTCCAGGTTCAACGAATTCAGCGCTGGCAACCAGCGCCGCGACATGTGGCCACGGGTCAAAACCAGGTTCGACAACGCCCGCTGCAGCTAATCTGCCGTACCGGATTACGTGAATTTCCCAACCACCATCAATGGTGTTCTGTGCCGCGACGAGCTCTGATGTTGTTGCGATCCACCGCAGTCTCTCGGTGCGAAATACCGCGTTCACGTAATTTCCCAAGGCTTCGCGCCACATTGCGGCTTCCTCGAAACGTTCCGCTGCGGCAAGGGTTTCCATGAGTTCGGTGATATGGGCAACGACCGTGCTGGTGCTGCCCGACATGGAAACGCCAGCGTGATTCACGACCTGTAAGTACAACTCGCGATCGTGTTCGCGCGTGCACGGTGCAGCGCACTTACCCAATTCGGCTCGAACGCAACCAGGGATGTTGGTACGTGGTTGCGCGGCAATTTTGCTGGTACACGTGCGCAGGGCGATCGTGCCGTTGATTACATCGATAACTGAATTCGCGGCACCGCGGGAAGTGAATGGCCCGATATAGCGCGCACCAAACTCCGAGTCGTCTTTGATTTCTTTTGTAATGATTAACCGGGGAGCAGGTTCAGCCGTCAGTTTCACCCACGAAACCGAATCTGCTGCACGCGAGCGGCGGTTGTAACGGGGTTGCTCGCTCACAATTAATCGCAGTTCGCGAATTTTTGCTTCCAAGATTGTCGAACATACAATCGGTCGAACTTGTTGGGCGATCTCGATCATTTCTGACATGCGGCGCCTGGTCTCAGCCGCCGTGAAATAGGTACGAACCCGATTGCGGATGTTCTTGCTAGTCCCAATGTAGAGCGGGCGCCCCTGTGGATCTTCGAAAATATAGACACCAGGTTTGGCCGGCAGCCCGTCCGCCAAGCCTTTCTTGTTGCGTTGAACATCGCTCACCCGCGAAGTGAATGCGTTCAGATCTTCGAGGGTGTGAACCCCGTAATTTCCGAGTCGTTCAAACAGGCGGTGCATGACGTCGGTAGTTGCTCGCGCATCGTCGAATGCCCGGTGGGTGGGCTGAACTTCGGTGCGAAAAAATGAACTCAAAGTGGCGAGTTTGCAATTACGAACTTCGTCACGGTGCAGTGCAAGCCGAGCAATGCGTACCGTGTCAATCACTTTGTTATTTGGCCAAGCTATGTCGAATTTTGTGCAGGCGCCTTTGAGGAACCCAATGTCGTAGGGGGCGTTGTGTGCGACAAATACGCATTCGCCGGCGAAGTCTAAAAACATGGAAACCGCGGTCTGAACGCCGGGTGAACCAGACACCATGGAGTCGGTAATCCCGGTCAATGTTGCAATAAACGGTGGAATGGGTGATCCCGGGTTAACCAAGGTTGTGAATTCGCCAATTACTTCACCGCCGTGGACTTTGACTGCACCAATCTCGGTGATTCCGGCGTCGATCCCCGCACCACCGGTGGTTTCCAGGTCAACGATCACGAACACACAGTCCGATAACTGGGTGCCTAAATCCGAAAGTGATAGCTGGGTTGCGGCCAGCGCACTTGGAGGGTTGGTCACGGTCACAAACTAACGCTAAGCCCTGACAAGGAGGACTTCGAGCAGTTGTGGGGTTCTTGCTTTTGCGTGTTATGTGGGTGCGACGACTCTGAGAAGTTGAAGCTTTTATGGCAATGGCAGTCGGGCCCATAATGAGAGAAAAAACCTCGAGTAGTCAACGTGAAAAAACCTGCACAAGCCGGTCAGTGCCGTGCTATTCCGGTAACGCGTGGACTGAAGGAGAGTCCTCCATCGAGGGACTCGACGATCGAGTCGCCGACAAGGCTGATTACGGTGCTGGCGTCCGCAGCGAAAGACTCAGGTTGTCCGTCCATCTCCCCGCGGGCTTTCCAAGTCGTGCCCTCGTCAGTAGAAAGAAAGACCTGCCCGTCCATGGACGCGCTGTAAAGCCCGCTGTCGGTCCAGGCCAAAAATGCGAGCAGCGCTGGTGAGGCGATTGGCGTGAACGTCCGCCCTGCGTCTGCGCTATGAACCAGCCCGTCTGAGGTAGTGGCAACCACAACTGTGGCATTTTTCGGATCGACCGCCAAGTCGTACAACGGTGGCGAGCCCAAGTTAAGCCACGTTTGTCCATCGTCTTCGGACCGAAGCAGTGTGCGATCGTGTGCCGACAGGCCCACCACCACGTTGTCCGCGGCCACGAGCCGATGGAAGTCAACCTCACCACTGAGCGACACCGACTGCCAAGTCACGCCGCCATCATCCGAAGCCATCAGCCCAAGATTTCCCGGAGAATTCATTTCGGGTCCGGGATGCCCCGAAGCCAGCCAGCGATCACCATTTTGAGTCAGCCCCATCACGTCAAAGGCCGGGGCTGACACCAGAACCGGCTCCTGCTGCTGCTCCTGCTTCCACATTCCATCATGGGAGCCGATGAACAAGGTCTCTCCCTTTAGAGAAAGGTTGTGAATATGACCCCAATCAGGAGCATCAACGACCGGTGTCGTTTGTGCACTAGGGCCCTGAGCCGTAGTGCTGGACGTGGATGTATTCGGCTCTGACGATGAGCAAGCGGTGAGCACTGCTAGCGATGCAGCCAGCGCGACCCCCAATGTTAATGATCGTCCCTGAACACGCTCTCGACCCATGACGCTCATAGTTGGTATCTCGTGACTCCGGTTTGTTAGGTTGAGTTAAAGAGTAAACCAACATTTAATTTTCGGCTTGCCAGGTAGCTATATACACAAACCGGTTGAGTGGGTGAGTGACATTTTTTCCTTAATGTGAACACCCAACTGGACTGATTGTCGTAAGGGTCAAAACCAAAGTCTGACTAGGACGTGTGTTTCAATGGAAACGTGAATTAAATTGGCGGGGAGGTAGCGTTCGGGCATGAGCAATGAACCCAAAATTGTGTTACCTGATGAAAAGTCCCGCTGGCGCTGCGCCCACTGCGGGAATCTGACCCGATTTGATCTCACCCGAGCGTCAACGGTTACCGAGTTCTGGCACGCTGATCTGGCGGGCACTGTGACGGTGGAAGAGCGCAATGTGGGCGCGGAGGAAGTTCTGGCGGTGTCTTGCCGTTGGTGCGGGGCTGGTGACCGGATTGAGATTGTGCCGCGCCCAGAATTTGGCGGGCCTTCCCAAGAAGCCCCTGGAGATGGTGGCGTCTAGCCCGATGTCAGGGGGTGCATTTACCGTCGAGACATGGTTATTGATTGCGGTACATGTGCGGTAGCGGGTCCAGCTTGTGGCGATTGCGTGGTCACGGTGCTTCTGGGTGAACCAGAATTCTTGCAGTCCCCTGAGGTGGCGGATGAGCACGTCGCCGCCCTGGGGGTATTGGCCCAATCGGGCTTGGTTCCGCCCTTGCGCCTGGTGCCGCCCACCACCAAAGTGGGCTAAACCCGCCTCTGAGGCAATTTTGTAGCCACCGGAGGCCCGTTTGTCACCAATCTGTTACATTTTCGGAACGAACCCGGACCCCGGGGCGTCCGAGGTGTCAATAGGTGAGACCACGGACGGACCGCGACAGGAGAACTTGTGAAGCAGAAGGTATTTCGCGTCAGCGGCATAGCCGTGGCGATCGCTGCTTTATTGGTCCCGGGATTTGTGGTCGCTCCGGCCCAAGCCGCACCGAATCTACAAGAAGTCCGCATGAAAGTGATGGATTTAGAGGGTAAAGCCGAAGCCGCTAATGAGCGCTACAACAATGCCCGCAACAAGCTCGGTGGGATCCAAAAGGAACTGGACACTCTCAAAGCCAAAGCTAAGCGCGAACGCAAGGAACTCAACAAGATCATGGGCTCGGTCGACGACCTAGCTCGAGCCACCTACACGTCCGGTGGGATCGACACATCCCTTCAGGTTCTTCTGGCGGAGAACCCCAATCAATTCCTTTCTCAAGCAGCGGCCCTCGACCAGGTGCAAAAAGGGCAAGCGTCTGCGATCCGCGGCAGCCAGACCACCCGGTTGCGCCTAGCGCAGACCGAAGCGGCCATGCTGGATAAAGAAGGCGCGGCCAAGAAAGTCCGCTCAGAGATGGGCGACGCAAAGTCTGACGCTAATGACCGCTACCGCGAAGCAAAAGCGGTACTGGCCAACCTAGAGGTTAAAGAACGTCGCCGGATTGCGGCCATGGCTGCGAGTGAGCGGGCCGCCGCGCTACAGGCAGCGCGGGCTGCTAAGGCTGCCTTAAGTTCTGGCGCAAGCTCATCCGGTGGAGGTTTTACCGGCAGCGGGCGGGTTGCCCGCGTTATGCAGTACGCACTTGCGCAGGTCGGGAAACGCTATGTCGCCGCGGCAAGTGGCCCCAGTGCATTTGACTGCTCTGGACTCACCATGCAGGCCTGGCGTCAATCGGGGGTTTCACTTCCGCACTACAGCCGCTCCCAATACTCCACCACCCGCAGGGTGCCGCTAAGCCAAGCTCAGCCAGGGGACTTGGTGTTCTACTTCGGTAGCGGAGCGCACCACGTGGGTCTGTACATTGGTAACGGCAAAATGGTGCACGCAGCAAATCCAAGTAGCGGCGTACTCATTTCCAACGTCATGGGTCCTTGGTACAACTCAAGGTTTAGCGGAATCGGCCGAGTGGTCGGCTAATCCCGCTACACCGCTGAAGCCACAACTGCTTGAATTACGAGTAGATAGAGGCAATATCTGCTTCATGCTCTTTGAACACAACATTGCGCTTGAGTTTGAGTGAGGGAGTCATCTGCCCACCCTCTTCGGTCCAGTCGGCTTCCAAAATTGTGAACTTCTTGATCGACTCTGCGGCAGAAACCGCCTTGTTCGCGCTATCAACAGCCCCTTGGATTTCGCTCTGAATTATTTCATTATTAACGAGCTCAGACAGTGGTGTCGACTCACTCAAACCTTGTTGCGCCAACCACACAGGCAAGGCTTCAGGGTCAAGGGTGATCAGGGCGCCGATGAATGGCTGGGCGTCACCCACCACCATGCACTGGCCCACGAGGAAGTGGGCGCGTAGCCGGTCTTCCAGCACCGCAGGTGCGACATTCTTACCCGCGGCCGTGACGATTATCTCCTTCTTACGCCCGGTAATGCGGACAAAACCTCGGTCGTCGATCTCACCGATATCTCCGGAATGGAACCAACCGTCAGACTCGATTGCTTCGGCAGTTGCCGTGGGGTTATTCCAGTACCCGGCAAAGATGTGGTCTCCTTTGAGCATCACTTCACCGTCGGCCGCGATTCGCACACTGGAACCGGGGAAGGGCTGCCCCACCGATCCAATTCCGATTGCATTAGGTCGATTCACGGTACTTGCCGCAGATGTCTCGGTCAACCCGTAACCCTCAAGGATTGTGACTCCAATTCCGCGGAAGAAGTGCCCGAGGCGAGAACCAAGGGGCGCTCCACCAGAAACTGCCCATTCAATTTTTCCACCCATAGCCGCACGAATCTTTCCGTACACCAGGCGATCAAACAGGGCATGCTTGAG
>DEZY01000116.1 GCA_002365735.1 Actinobacteria bacterium UBA3120 | reverse complement strand
ACCGGTTCTGTCACCGGTTCTGTCACAGGTTCGGTTGCCAGCGAGGGGGCAGCGGCTTTCTTAACTGCCTTTTTGGCCACCTTTTTTGCGGGCTTTTCTTCACCAGGAGGAACTGGGGGTAATGCCTCTTTGAGCCGGCGGGCTACGGGCGCTTCAACGGTTGACGACGCAGAACGAACAAACTCGCCCATGTCTTGTAGTTTGGCGAGAACAGTCTTGCTGTCCATACCAAGCTCTCTAGCGAGTTCATATACCCGAACTTTTGACACAACTCTCCTGTCTTGGTCCGGGCTTTGCTTACCGGACCGTTACTGGGCGCCTAGCATTTTCATGCGGACACGCTCATGCGAAGGCCTTCATTGAGAAGCGCTCATCTTTGTGTTCACGGTCAACCTCTTTTATGACTTGATTGGTCTGGTCTTGGTCTCTCACCGTGAAATTCTCGCCGTTTACGAAAAATTACGGCCAAATCGAACCCGTACGTGGCGCTCAATTGTGCCTAATCTAATTTCGCAAGCGTCCGCAATGAAGCCCACGGTTCACTAACAGTGCGCCAATCTACCGTGCCGGGGATCCGGAGTGCCCCGCGGACCCGTCGTTGACCTTTTTCCAGGCAAGGAAGCAACAGGTGTACATAGGCTCCGCGACCGGGGAGCGACTGTTTTTCATCTAGGCTGACAGCGGCGAGCTCAGGCTGCCACACGACGCGGGTCAGCGCAGATTTAGTATCCCGAATGCGGCAACCAATACAGGTTCGCTCTGGTTGTGGCATATCCGGTGACCGAAGGGGTTAACGCTGGACTAAGACCCGGAAGCCGGTGCTGGCTCGGGTTCGGGCGCTTGAGCGGGTGCCGAGTCGCTACGAATATCAATTCTCCATCCGGTCAACCGAGCTGCCAAACGAGCATTTTGCCCCTCGCGCCCAATGGCCAAAGAGAGCTGATACTCCGGTACCAGTACGCGTGCGCTTTTAAGTTCGGGATCAATGATCGTCACTGAAGTGACTTTCGCCGGAGATAGGGCCTGGGCAATCATCTCAGCCGAATCGTCACTGTGATCGACAATGTCAATCTTCTCTCCGCCCAACTCGCTCATAATTTGACGAACGCGTTGCCCTTGTGGGCCGATGCAGGAACCTTTTGCATTGACCTCTGCTTTATGCGACCGAACAGCGATCTTGGAGCGATGCCCCGCCTCGCGTGCGATCGCCATGATTTCTACGGTTCCGTCGGCGATCTCAGGAACCTCCAATGCGAAGAGCTTGCGAACAAGTTCGGGGTGACTGCGCGAGACAGTCACTACGGGGCCTTTGAATCCTTTGCGTACACCCGTTACCAGGCACTTAATGCGCGCTCCGTGTGGATAGCTCTCCCCTGTCGCCTGTTCTTCAGGTGGCAGGTTCGCTTCAATTTTTCCGATATCCACTCTTACCATGCGCGGGTTTGTACCCTGCTGAATCACTCCGGAAACTAAGTCACCCTCGCGGCCGGTGAACTCGATCAGGGTTGCATCCCCCTCGGCCTCACGCAGCCGGCCCAGTAAGACTTGCCGGGCTGTACTTGCGGCCACGCGGCCAAAACCGTCGGGGGTGTCATCGAACTCTGGGCTAAAAGTTGCAACTTCACCCGCAGCAATTGATTCTGGTGAAGTGAGCGCCTGCTGGGCCCACACGGTCACGTGCCCACTCTTGCGGTCGAGCTCAACGCGCGACTTTTCACATGAACCCGGGGTGCGTTGATAAGCAACGAGTAATGCGGCCTCGATGGTTTCAACCAAGAGATCCAGGGAAAGATTACGTTCCCTCACAAGCGCCTTCAGCGCACTGACATCAATATCCACGTCTACTCCTCACGGTTGAATTCAATCTGGACAATGGCTGTGTCAACTTCAGGAACTCCGAACACCACCACATTGCCTTTGGGGTCGGTGCCGCTGATCTGGTCGCCCTCAACCGATTGAATTCGGATCAAGGAGTTGGTCTGCTCGCCTGTAAATGACACATCGACTAAGCGACTAACCGCCCGGCGCCAATGCCGAATGTGGGTCAGCGGTCGATCTATTCCGGGCGAAGTTACTTCCAGAACGAAGGGATTTTCTTCAAGTTCTTCAATGGAATCAAGTAACTCAGAGATTGCACTACTAATCTTCGCGACTTCGTCGAGGTCAACGCCACCATCTTTATCAACAACAACGGTGAGCACTTCACGTCGCCCCGCATTTTTAACTGAGCAGTCTTCAAGATCCACGCCCAAAGTTGTGCATACGGCTTGTGCGGCATCGCGTGCGCTTTCAAGTGGTACAGCCATAATTCTCACCGCGATTTCCAGTTGTGGTTGGTCAGTTGTGGTGCACACTCTACATCCACAGATCCCAAGCCAGCCGGACAATCAAAATTGCGACAATTCCAAGGAATACCAGCCGGACAAATGGGCTGCCGCGCCTAATTGCCGTTCGAGCTCCCAAATAGGCTCCACCGATATTGCACACTGCCATCAGCAGGCCGAGTGTCCACAATATGGAACCAGAAAATCCAAACACCATTAGGGCTGCAGCATTGGTACCCAGATTGACAATCTTGGCTGTGGATGAAGCCGAAAGAAATGAATAACCCAGCAGGCCGACGAGGGCAATTAACAGAAACGAACCAGTCCCCGGCCCAAAAATTCCGTCGTAGAAGCCGATTATCGCCCCGACGAATATTGCGGCCGCGTAGTGCCGGGTGCCCCCGCTCCACCGCATATTGCTTTCTGCACCCATGAACGGATTCATCAAAGTCCAGATCCATACAATCGCTAGAGCGATCACAACCGCAGTACCGAAATATTTCGTAGGGACGGCATGTGCCGTGGTAGCCCCTAGAGCCGAAAATGCAAATGCCACGCTCGCCATTGGCAGGGCGGTTTTCCAATCAGGGCTGAGATGCTTGATGTAGGTGCGTGCTGCAGTCGCTGTGCCAAAAATGCTAGAGAGTTTGTTGGTTGCGAGTGCATTGACTTCGCTCCCAGCTGGAAGCGCAATAAACAACGCCGGCAACTGCAGTAGCCCTCCCCCGCCGCTTACTGCATCGACCCAACCTGCGACGCCTGCCGCAAGCGCCAGGAGTAGAACCGTCCAGATACTCAGGTCGTACATATGCGGTGCACTGCGGCAATTGCATCGTCAAGTGCGATATCAACGCGCTCTCCGCTCGCACGATCCTTTACCTCGATCATGCCTCTTTCCAAGCCCTTGCCGATGACCACGATTGTAGGAACGCCAATCAATTCGGAATCATTGAACTTCACACCGGGTGAAACACCTACCCGGTCATCAAGGATCACGCGCAAACCCATTTGGTCCCAGACCTGCGCGAGCTCTTCTGCCTTGGTTGCTACATCTTCTGACTTTCCAGCTGCAACCAGATAAATGTCTGCTGGGGCTATTTCACGCGGCCACACCAAACCTTTGTCGTCGTGGTGCTGTTCAGCAATCACAGCTACTGCTCGTGAAACACCTATTCCGTAGGAACCCATGGTGACCGTGACCAACTTGCCGCTTTCATCCAGCACTTTAAGCCCCAGCGCTTCGGCGTATTTGCGACCAAGTTGGAATATATGTCCAATTTCGATACCACGGGCCAGGCTTACCGTTCCCCCACATGATGCACATGGGTCTCCATCAAAGACTTCCGCTACGTCGATCACACCGTCAGATTCAAAGTCGCGCTCGGACACCAAGTCATACACGTGTTGGCCTTTAATATTGGCTCCGGTGATCCACCGAGTGCCTCTCACTACCCGGGGGTCAGTAAGGAATTCAATCCCGCTCTTCGATTTTCTACCCAGCGCGCCTGGACCGATGTAGCCCTTAATGAGTCCCGGGTGTGTGGCAAAGTCTGCCTCCTCAAATGGACGGGCCACTCGTGGATACAAGGCAGCTTCGAGTCTGCGTGTGTCAATCTCACGATCACCGGGCAAGCCGATCGCAAGCGGCTCTTCACTTCCGTCAGCGTTAGTCACGATGAGCAAAATATTTTTTAAGGTGTCTGCCGCGTTCCACAGACGGTCGGCTCGAGCCAAATCTGCCCGCTCATTGGACACGTTGACGAGTGAATCAATTGTTGGGGTTTCAGGAGTCTGCTCTGCACGTGAAGCCGGCAGTTCCGTCTCCAGATTAACTCCGGGATCAAATGACGCCAGCGGGATGTGGAGCGCCTCGACATTAGCCGCGAATCCACATTCGCATCGTACATAGGTATCTTCCCCGAACTGGCTCTTAGCAAGGAACTCCTCGCTGCGAGATCCGCCCATTGCACCAGCCATTGCAGAAACTATTACGTAATCGACCTTCATGCGTTCGAATGTGGAGATGTACACGTCTCGATGTCGGTTGTACGAAAACTCAAGCCCCGCATCATCTACATCAAATGAATAGGAGTCCTTCATGACAAACTCACGACCGCGAAGAATGCCGGCACGAGGCCGAGCTTCATCACGATATTTCGTTTGAATCTGGTAAATCCACAGGGGGAGGTCGCGGTAAGAGGAGAATTCACCTTTCACCATCTGCGTGAACATTTCTTCATGCGTTGGAGCTAAGAGATAGTCATTGCCTTTACGATCTTTGAGGCGAAAAAGGTTGTCGCCGTATTCGGTCCATCGACCGCTCGTTTCATAGGCGTCACGTGGCAGTAACGCGGGGAAATGTACCTCTTGGAAACCCGCTTGATTCATTTCCTCGCGGACGATTGCCTCAACATTGCGAAATACTTGATAGCCAAGTGGCAACCACGAGAAGATCCCGGGAGCAATTCTGCGAACGTAACCAGCCCGCACTAGCAGTTTGTGGCTGGGTACTTCTGCGTCGGCCGGATCCTCGCGCAATGTCCGCACAAAAAGGGTTGACATACGCTGGATCACGGTTACCTCAATTTCAATTGATCTATTCACCTGTAATGGGCGGATCTTCCACCTATGCGTCAGAGAGTAGTGGCCAATGACCCGCTACTCCCCTTGAGGTTAAAACAAGACTGTGGCAAAGGTGGCGTGTTGCTCGAAACCAAGTTGCGCATACGTTTTGCGCGCAGGGGTATTGAAGTCATTTACATACAGGGTGACACTATGAGCGAATGCTTCGCGGATCTGCATAATCGCGGCCGATAGCGCTGGGACGGCAAGGCCTTGGCCTCTCGAGGTGGGGTCAACCCACACGCCTTGGATCTGGGCCGCCTCTGCGGTGGTAAATCCCACTTCGACCTTAAAAAGCACCCGACTGTTCTCAATAATAGCGAATGCCATCCCCGAACTAATTACTTCGGCGATCCGCCTGCGGTACTGAAGCTCTCCCCCATTAGAAATTGGAGAGACTCCCACTTCCTGGGTAAACATGTCCACACACGCCGGGAACAACACGTCGATCTCATCGCTTTCCACCCGGCGCACCCTTGGGTCAGTGGGAACTTCTGGCTGCCGATCAATCATCAGAAACGGCTGATTCTCGCGCACCACTCGGGCCTTGCCCCAATACGTCTGCATGCCCTCCCAGATCCCAAGTACCTCCGACTGCTGGCCCAATAAAGATGCACTACGCCGGCCGGCTCGAATCAGTTCTTGAGCGAATGCACCGCGCGCTGATGCGTCAGTATTCACCGGGACAATATTTGCACCAACGAAAAGCATGCTCTGAATTTCACCTGCATTTACATATCCCCACAGCGCCCCGCCTAGCCTCCAGTGATCAATGAGAGCGGCTTCGATCCGGCTGATTACGAATCCGTTCACCTTGGCATTTTGTCGTGCGAGCGCGAGCGCCTTTGGGAGCTCGTGCTGCATGACGTTGCGAACGGCACCGGAACTAAAGCTCACGGGTCGTTCGCGCTGAGTAATGCTCATGTGAGTGGACTAAGCCGTGATGACGGAGGGCTCGCCTTTGGTGTCCATGGACTCCGCGAGTTTCATGGCTTCCTCGATAAGTGTCTCCACGATCTGTGACTCAGGAACTGTCTTGATGACCTCGCCTTTGACAAAGATTTGCCCTTTACCGTTACCCGAAGCCACACCAAGATCAGCTTCACGGGCTTCACCGGGTCCATTGACGACACAACCCATAACCGCGACTCGAAGCGGAACCTCAAGGCCTTCCAACCCTGCAGTGACCTGTTCGGCCAACGTGTACACATCAACCTGAGCGCGACCACACGAAGGGCAAGAGACGATTTCGAGTCCGCGTTGGCGCAGATTTAATGATTCCAAAATTCCTATGCCGACTTTTATTTCTTCAACCGGGGGCGCCGAAAGTGACACCCGAATTGTGTCACCGATTCCGCGCGAGAGCAGCCCACCAAATGCAACGGCTGATTTAATGGTTCCTTGAAAGGCTGGCCCTGCCTCCGTCACGCCCAAATGTAATGGGTAGTCGCACTGTTGCGCCAATTGCATGTACGCCATCATCATGATCACCGGGTCATGGTGCTTGACCGAAATCTTGATATCTCCAAAACCGTGTTCCTCAAATAGCGATGCTTCCCACAAAGCAGATTCAACAAGAGCCTCCGGCGTGGCCTTACCGTATTTTTCCAGCAGCCGTGGGTCAAGGGAGCCCGCATTCACCCCAATCCGAATCGGCGTCCTAGTTTCTAGAGCGGCCTTAGCTATCTCGGCGACTTTGTCATCAAATTTTTTAATATTTCCTGGATTGACTCGCACTCCGGCACAGCCAGCATCTATCGCGGCAAAAACGTATTTCGGTTGGAAATGAATGTCTGCTATCACTGGGATCCCAGACTTCTTTGCGATCTGCGCTAGCGCATCTGCATCGTCTTGGCTTGGCACGGCAACCCGGACAGCTTGGCAACCGGCAGCCGTCAACTCGGCGATCTGCTGCAAGGTGCTGTCTACATCGGCGGTCACGGTCGTACACATCGATTGAACGCTTACGGGTGCATCGCCTCCCACAGCCAGCGATTTGTTCCGGTGCTGAAGAATCAATTGCCGTGACTTACGCCTCGGTGCGACAACCGGCGGTGGTGGTGCAGGAATTCCTAAATCAATATTCACGACCCCATTATCGGCCCTATGGCTTAGCCCAGCGAGATGGGCTTCACTACATCAGCCCAAATCACGATTACTCCCATGGCCAAGAGCACACCTGCGACGACATATGCCACCGGAAGCAATCGGGCGGTGTCCACCGGACCGGGGTCTGGTGTGCCCCTCAACCGAGCTATTCGCCGCTTTATTCCCTCATAGAGGGCTCCGGCGACGTGACCGCCGTCTAGGGGCAAAACCGGGATCAAGTTAAACAGGAAAAGAAAAAGATTTAGCGAGGCGGCCAACCCCAGAAATGTTGCTGCTTTGGAAGATATCGGGGAATCCATGCTCGCGATCTCGCCACCAAGGCGACTGGCACCAACAACCGATACCGGTCCGTCGATTGCTCGATCTTGTCCCCCCAGCAAGGTGTCAGCCACCAGTTCATAAAGCCGCACAGGTAGCGAGATCAAAGCCTGAACGGATCGAACTGTGATATCCCACATGAAACCCGGAACAGCCGTTATCGACTGCCGTTCATACTCGAACGCTGGACGCATTCCCAGAAATCCAACGGTGTTACTTTCCCCTGTCTCAACCCCGTTTTCGTCGTAGACCGGTCGGGTGACTTCAGCAACAAAAATTGGCAGCGACACCTGACCTTCACCCCGATCAACTACAAGGGTGGTCCCCACATTGGGATGTGCAACGATCCAATCTGTTACCTGCTCCCATGTCGAGGCCGATTGGCCACCCACCGAGACGATCGTGTCACCCACTTGTAATCGGGCTTGGGCCGCTGGGGTTGGCACAGTTCCTTCTGGGCAGGCTCCCGATGGCAGGGAATCACCATTGGGCTGCACAAGCGTTGGTGTACACGGCACAACAGCAGCAACATTGAGTGAAGGTTGCGGCAGGCCAATTCCTACGAGCACTATCGCGAAGAAGATAAAAGCCAGTAGCAGATTCATGACCGGGCCGCCGAGCATAATGATCACGCGTTTATGCACCGGCAGCTTATAGAACAAGCGGCTCTCGTCGCCTGGGAGAATTTCATCAAATGAAGCTTCTCTAGCTTGAGCCACCAAAGATGCGAATCGTCCGGTCGACATCGAGCGCGACCGACCCTCGGGGTCATTTTTTGCAGGAGGAAGCATCCCGACCATTCGGATGTACCCACCTAATGGGATCGCTTTGATGCCATATCGCGTCTCGCCACGAACCTTGGACCAGATAGTCGGGCCAAAGCCCACCATGTAATCCGGTACGCGAAGACCAAATTTCTTGGCCGGCACAAGGTGTCCCACTTCGTGGAGCGCGATCGACAGGCCAATGATGAGCGCAAAAAGCACAATGCCGATTACCTCTAACACCTATCCGCCTTTCCAGTGAAAATACCTATCCGCCGCTGATTAGCCACCGATGCTAAATTCCCGCGCCCAGCCATCAGCGGATAAGACGTCCTCCAGTGTAAGCGCGTTCCCTGACACGAAGGAACTTCCCGGCCCCAAATCACCCGATCCCGCCAGGTGAAGCTGTAAAACGTGCTCAATGTGGTCCACGATTGACAGAAAAGTAATCTCGCCGGCCAAAAAGGCTGCCACGGCCGCCTCGTTCGCGGCGTTAAATACGGCGGGTGCGGTGCCCCCCGCCTCGCCGGCGACCCGGGCAAGTCCCACCGCAGGGAATACTTCCTCATCCAAGGGCTGAAATTCCCAGGTTGACGCCGTTTTCCAGTCGCATGCTGGGGCGGCGTCTGGCACCCGGAAAACTTCTCGCCCGGCGGACAGGGCCCAAGCAATGGGAATCCCCATGTCGGGTGGGCTGGCTTGTGCGATTGTTGACCCGTCGATGAACTCCACCATGGAGTGCACGACTGACTGCGGATGCACTGTTACCTCGATGTCGGTAAACGGCACATCAAACAGCAGGTGCGCCTCGATAACTTCCAGACCCTTGTTCACCAAGGTTGCAGAGTTGATGGTGACCAAAGGACCCATTTTCCACGTGGGGTGTGCCAGCGCATCGTCAATACTTACTTTTTCTAATTGATTTCGACTCTTCCCAAGAAATGGACCCCCGCTCGCAGTAATAATAAGTTTTCGCACTTCAGGACCTTTTCCCGCGAGCAAGCACTGCGCGATTGCAGAATGCTCCGAATCAACCGGGATGATCTGACCCGGTACGGCCAGATGTGAGACCAAATCCCCGCCAATAATGAGAGACTCCTTATTCGCTAGGGCTAATCGGTTGCCTGCGGCGAGGGTTTCTAAAGTTGCTTTGAGCCCCGCGGCTCCCGCAATTGCGTTGAGCACGATGTCCACATCTAGTCGGGCTAGTTGTTCGGGAGCACTCGGGCCAATAACCAACTCGGGTAGTGTGCGCTCTCCCAGGGAAAACCCGCGATCTTGTACGCCCGCGAAGAGATGCATCTGCACGTCCTGGCCACATGTTCCACGGGTTACCCCCACGATTTCGACTTCGAATTCGATGGCCGCCGAAGCCAAAGCTTGGGCGTTCGCACCGGTCGCGCACAGCGCCACGACAGTGAAGCGGTCTGGGTTACGTCGAATAATGTCCAGTGCCTGCACACCGATTGAACCGGTGCTGCCAAGAATCACAACTCGAATTGGTTCGATGCGCGGTTTACTCACAGGTGCAGTTTAGGAGATGGCGGGGCCGCATGCTCTGCATTCACCTATGCTTGCGCCAATAGGCCCACCCACTCGCCATTCAAAGGAATTCCTATGACCATCGCCGCGGAACGAGTTATTAACGGAGTTACCCAGGAGCGCAATTTAGTAACCGATTTGCCGGGCCCCCGTTCACAGGCACTGCTCGCTCGCAAGGAAAATGCAGTTTCCTCGGGCGTGGGCATCGGGCTTCCGGTTTTCGTCACAAAAGCCGGTGGCGGGATTCTGGTTGACGCGGACGGTAACTCATTAATTGATATGGGTTCGGGAATCGCCGTCACCACTGTCGGAAATGCCAACCCAGAAGTTGCGCGTCGAGTGATCGAACAAGTAGCAAATTTCACTCACACTTGTTTCATGGTAACTCCCTACGAAGGATACGTCCAAGTGTGTGAAGCACTTAACCGCTTGACTCCAGGCGATCATGAAAAGAGAAGTGCGTTATTTAACTCTGGCGCCGAGGCTGTTGAAAATGCGGTCAAAATTGCTCGGGCATTCACTGGCCGTCAAGCTGTGGTTGTAGTCGAGCACGGGTATCACGGCCGCACGAACCTCACCATGGGCATGACCGCAAAGAACATGCCTTACAAGCACTCATTTGGGCCATTCGCTCCCGAGATTTACCGCGTACCTGTTTCTTACCCATTTCACGATGGACCCCACAGCGGAACCGAAGTCGCAGATTGGGCGATCTCTCGAATGGAAAAAGAAGTCGGCGCACAAAACATCGCCGCAATCGTTGTTGAACCGATTTTGGGCGAGGGTGGATTTATTGTTCCTGCCCCCGGCTACTTCGCAGCAGTCGCTCACTTTGCCCAAGCCAACGGCATCGTCTTCGTCGCCGATGAAATTCAATCTGGCTTTGCGCGCACCGGTGATTGGTTTGCGAGTGAATTCGAGGGCGTCGTACCCGACCTGATCACCACGGCCAAGGGCATCGCAGGCGGAATGCCGCTTGCGGCCGTCACCGGTCGCGCCGAAATCATGGACTCAGTGCACGCGGGTGGGCTTGGTGGTACTTACGGCGGCAATCCTGTTGCATGTGCGGCAGCATTGGGATCCATCGCCTGGATGCAGGAAAATGATGCGTGCAAAATTGCAAAAGACATTGAGGCGATCATGTTGCCGCGCCTTGCTGCGATGCAGGTGAATCACCCAACGATCGGGGACATTCGCGGACGAGGCGCAATGATCGCAATTGAATTGGTAAAGCCTGGCACCATGGAGCCAGACGCAGCACGCACCGCAGCGTTAAATAAGTACTGCCATCAGCATGGCGTGGTTACTCTTACCGCGGGAACCTACGGCAACGTGTTTAGATTCCTACCCCCGCTCACCATCCCAATTCCACTCATGGAAGAAGCACTGGGAATCCTCGAAGCGGCATTTGAAGCTACCACCTAAAAAGGCAGCGAGTCCGTAGCTCTACTCCCCTGGAATGCGATCTGCGAGCAACGGCAATGCGGGATCCCAGGTTGTCCCGTCGCGGTGGTCCTTACGGCGACGTGCGATCGCACTGAGTGCCTCGAGTACAACACGATTTCCGAGCAGTGCTGTGATGTCGGCGTGGTCATAGGGTGGGGACACTTCGACGATGTCCATGCCAACCACCGGTAGTTCATAACAAATCCTACGAACCGCATCAAGCAATTCTCGAGAGCTCAGTCCGCCAGGTTCGGGTGTCCCAGTTCCAGGGGCATGTCCGGGATCACATACGTCAATGTCAACGCTGAGAAAAATTCCATCACAATCAGTCAGCGCAATTTCAAAAGCCTCCGTTAGGCAATCGTTGAGACCGCGCGTCACAATTTCGGTCATTTCGTAGGAGCGCATGCCTTGCTCCGCCATCCAGTCCAGCGTCTCCGGCTCAGGCCAGTATCCGCGCAAACCAATCTGCAGGAAGCGGTCGCCCCGCACCGCACCTGACTCAATCAGGCGTCGCATGGGCTGCCCATGGCCAATGAGCGAGCCAAACGTGATGTCACCTGTGTCAGCGTGTGCATCGAAATGGATTAATGCGACCTTTCCCCAACCACGCGCCCGTGCGACACCCGTTGCATCGGGCCATGTGATGGTGTGATCTCCACCGAGCACAACCGGAATGGCCCCACTGCGCGCAATTCGCTCGATCTCAACTTCAAGATCGGCACAGGAACGCGCCGCATCTCCGCTGTACAACTCCACGTCACCTGCATCGACAACTGTCAAATCTTTCAATCCGTCGACCCGCATCGCAAGCGATGGCCGACTTCCATCATGTTCTAAATAGCACGCCGCCCGTAACGCTTGCGGTCCGAATCGAGCCCCTCCCCGATAAGAAGCGCCTCCGTCAAATGGCGCTCCGACGATTACGACATCAGCCTCGGAATACGTGGAAAGGTCATCAAGATCGCACTCGGGCACTCCGAGAAAAGTGTAATTTGGGCCGAACTGGCTACCGTATCTCGTCATGGGTTCACCTTACTCTCAGGAATCGAAACCAACCCCGAGCGAGTCGAGCAAACGCAACCACAGATTTCGTTTCCCATTTTCTCTATCCGCTTTCTTCAATGAGTTGGTGGTCCAGGTAATCACCCAACTGCGAAACGGCTCTGGGGGGAAGGGGAGGGGTTTCGTCTGCACCATGTGCAATGCTGTGCGCTCCGTTTTTCGGCCCAGGAGCAGGTCCAAAGACGTGAGCGCCGCGAATCTGGATGCACCAACGCCGAGGCCAGTAAAACCGGCGACATATACGGTTTTGCCATGGTGAGCCTTACCCCAAAAAGCGCTGAATCGGGAACAAGTATCAATAGCTCCTCCCCAGCCGTGGGTGAAATTAACGGCCACGAGTTGTGGGAAGGTCTGAACGAAATGATCGGCGAGGCGGGCGAACGATTCAGTATCGGTATCAAACTCTGGCCGAACCGAGTCTTTGCCGTGGTAGACCGCGTCGTAGCCACCAAACAGAATGCGCCCATCTTCGGTGACCCGGTAGTAGTGAAATAGATTCCCGGCGTCACCAACACCTTCACGGCCAAGCCAACCGATTGACTCGCGCTGCGCCACAGTCAATGGCTCGGTCACTAACACGTAGTCGTACACGGGAACTATTAAGTGCTTAAGTCTGTTAAGTAGCGGTGGATAAGCATTGGTTGCCAAAATAACCCGGGAGCTCGAAACCGAATGTGCACCCACCTGCAGCCGCACCAGAGAACCACGATCTTCCAAGTTGGTTACCGCTGAGTTTTCATAAATCGAAACGCCCAACCGGTCCAGTTCACGAGCCAACCCCCATGCCAAGCGAGCGGGATCCACAATTGCAACATCGGGGTCAAAAAGTGCCCCTCGGTAGAGGGGCGAGTTCACTCTCGCTTGGATTTCCTCAGCCGTTAAGTAATAGGCCGACACACCCAACTCAACCATCTCGGCGTGTGCATCCACGAGGTCCTTGACTTGATATTCCTCGGTGGCAACGTCAATCTCACCCGACATGAGCCAGTCACAAGCAATTCCCAGTTGCACAACTCGTTCACTCATTTGCGCGAGGTTCTGCGATCCCAATCGAAGCAGTTCGGGCATTTCATTTGGCCAACGGGTCAATCCATTACTGAAGCCATGGGTCAGAGAGGCCGCGACAAACCCACCGTTGCGACCACTCGCGCCCCCGGCGATACGATCCCCTTCGAGCAGGACAATCGACCATTTGGGGTGCTCAACCGCAGCTTCTAGCGCTGACCACAACCCAGTGAAACCCGCACCAATTACAACTAGATCAGCGTCTAGTGTTGCTCCAAGTGCTGGCCGCGCTTGAGGGCGATCTGGATTGTCAAGCCAAAAACTTTCATGCACAAGCGAGGCAGTTTTGTGGTAACCGTCTTGCGATGGAGTTGCAGAGAACATGTGGGGTCCTTACGTCGAAGTTCACGTAGTCAGCCAGACCGAGCGCCTAGCCTTCCCACCAATCCCTTCGCGCACAAATATAAACGTAACTTGATGTTAGATCAACTTTTGGGAACAAGCGCGTCGACACTAGAGGATTTCCGCGAGATTTCCTGTTCGAGCATTTTGCGCCGACGACTCCCCACGAGCTGGGTGATCAAGACTATGGCTAAGGCGATCATGAACACCAAAGTAGCTAACGCATTGACCTGGACTGGGATTCCTCGCTGGGCGGCGCCCCAAATATAGATCGGGAAGGTCACAACCGTGCCGGCATTGAAGAAACTAATAATAAAGTCGTCAAATGAGAGAGAGAAGCCCAACAGCGCAGCCCCGGCGATACCCGGTGCCACTAGGGGGAAAGTTACGAATCGGAATGTGGCACCCGGGCCCGCATACAGATCGCGAGCTGCCTCTTCGAGCCCAGGATCCATACCTTGTAGGCGCGCTTTGACCGTCACGACAACAAAGGAAATGGTGAACATAATGTGGGCAATAATGATCGTCATTTCGCCCAGAGGAAAACGTAGGTTCAGAAACAGTGCCAGCAAACTCGCGCCCATGACAACTTCCGGAGTTGCCATGGGCAAGAAGATCAGAAGATTTGTGGAAGAACGGCCTCTGAACCGGTAGCGGACGAGTCCAAAAGCGATCATGGTTCCAAGGATGGTTGCCACAAGGGTAGAAATTATGCCGATTCGAACGCTGATTACGAAGGAGTCACACACGCCAGGCACCCCGCAAATATTGGTCCAAGCATCAAAAGAAAACTCATTCCACCG
Source organism: Actinobacteria bacterium UBA3120 (assembly GCA_002365735.1). Taxonomy (GTDB): domain Bacteria; phylum Actinomycetota; class Actinomycetes; order S36-B12; family S36-B12; genus UBA4592. Next base: position 2,652 of record DEZY01000116.1, on the reverse strand, counting down.
GGTGTTGTACTTACCCTCAGGATTGTTGAAGCTCAACACGGCTACGACTGCGATGGGAACGAACAGGTACACCAATACCAAGATGGCAATAAACCCGATGAAATGACGGCGAATCCAGCGCATCAGAGCAAATCCTCCGTTCCCGCGCGGCGAATATAGGTGAATACCAGAACCAAAATCGCGGCCATCAGCACGAATGAGAGCGCACTCGCCGTTGGGTAATCCCGGAATTCAATAAAGTTAGTTTGGATCACGTTACCGATCATGCGGTCTTTGGTCGAACCCAGTAACTCCGAGTTAATGTAATCTCCGGCCGCCGGAATAAATGTCAGCAGCGTGCCCGCAACCACTCCAGGTAAAGACAGCGGCCAAGTGACTTTGCGAAAGGTCTTAAAAGCTGATGCATAAAGGTCATTAGAAGCTTCAAGTAATCGAGGGTCAATCTTTTCAAGTGCCGCGTACAACGGGAGGATCATAAAGGGCAGGAAGTTATAGGTCAGCCCTGCGATGACCGCAATCCCCGTATTCAGAATTCGGTCGTCGGGCAAAAGGTGTAAATAATTAAAAAATGTGGTGATGAAGCCCTCGTCTGCGAGAATTGTTTTCCACGCATACGTGCGCAGTAAAAATGAAGCGAAGGACGGAGCGATGACAAGTACCAGCATTAGTGCTCGCCAACGTCCCGCCTTAAACGCGATGAAGTAGGCGAGTGGATAAGCGATCAGTAAAGCCAAGACCGTCGCAATTCCGGCGTAAATGAATGAGCGTAGGAACTGGGGCCAGTACTCCGCTAGCGCGTCAGGATAATTACTCAATTGAAAAGCTGGCGTGTACTGACCTGACTTTCCCGGTACCGGAGCCTGCAAACTCGTCATGAAAAGAGTGACAAATGGAATGGCAAAAAAGATTGCCAGCCAGGTCATGCCGGGAAGTAAAAGGAAATACCCGGTGCGTGATTTCCTTCGGGTTACGACTGCGCCTTTGGCACTAGAGGTGGGAACTACCGCAACCACGCTTAGACTCCTGCAGCAATCGCCTGTGCAGTTGTTGCAAGAAGCGTTTCACCGCCCGCTAACCCAAATGTGTGCTCGGGTGACCAGTGGACAAGCACCTGATCTCCCACACTTGACCGATCCCCCACAACCACATTCTGCTCAAACACCGTGATGTTTTGTCCCCATGCAAGGGTAATCAAGTACTGGGTCGATACGCCTGCATACGACACATCAACCACTCTCCCTTCCAATGCGTTGTTCCCACTCGGTACTTTTTCGCGGTCAGGAATATCCAATACGGTCATTTTCTCCGGACGAATTCCGACAATGACTTCATCGCCGGGTGCCGAATTGCGTGCGGTCGGTACCAGAAACTTGACTCCATTTGCTAGTACTTCGAGCATTCCAGGATTGGTTGCCACCCGAGTTCCCGCAAACAGGTTGGATTGACCCAGGAAATTCGCAACGAAAACGGTATGCGGAAGTTCGTAAATTGAGGCCGGATCACCGAGCTGTTCGATCCGCCCCGCGTTCATCACCGCGATGGTGTCCGCCATGGTCATGGCTTCTTCCTGGTCATGGGTCACATGCACAAAGGTGGTTCCCACTTCAGTTTGAATCCGCTTAAGCTCAATTTGCATTTGACGGCGCAGCTTGAGGTCTAGAGCTCCCAGCGGCTCGTCCAGTAAAAGCACATCGGGCTCATTGATGAGCGCTCGCGCCACCGCCACACGCTGTTGCTGTCCACCAGAGAGTTGCGTCGGCTTGCGCCTGGCCATCGGCGCCAATTCGACGAGTTCCAACATTGCGTTGACCGCCGGCTCCACCTTTTTGATCCCACGCCTGCGCAAACCGAATGCTACGTTTTCAAAAATGTCGAGGTGTGGAAAGAGGGCATACGATTGAAATACCGTGTTCACGGGTCGCTGGAATGCGCGCAGCGCCGTTATGTCTTTCTCGCCAATAGCAATACGACCAGAAGTTGGGTCTTCGAGCCCTGCGACCATGCGCAGGGTTGTGGTTTTGCCGCACCCAGAGGCCCCTAATAGGGCGAAGAAGGAACCCGCAGGAATTGTAAGCGTGAGGTCGTCCACCGCGGCCACATCGCCAAACTTCTTGGTCAGATTCGACAGATGTAGATCTTCCACATTTCGTTGCAGCCGCTCTCCCACTACCTACCTCAATCTCTATCTGTGGACGAGCTCTATCGCCGCGCTCACCATTTCATTACGCATCGCTTTACAAAAGAGCGAGGGCCCCATTTGCCTTGAACCCTCGCGCGCGAATTAGTTTCCGGTTGCCTTTTGGAACAAACGCTCATATTCTTCGTTTTTTTCTGGGGTGAGCTCCATAAAGACTTTCGCGGAATCAAGCATGGCCGTTGAAGGAAAGATCCACTCACTTGCCGCGAGTTCCGGATCAATGTCTTCCATGGCCGCTTGGGCGCCCTCAACTGGACACAGGTAATTGACCCAAGCTGCAACTTGGGCAGCGACCTCGGGGTCGTAGTAGTAGTTCATGACTTGTTCAGCGTTTTTCTTGTGCTGGGCGAGCGAAGGAATCAGCATGTTGTCCGTCCACAGCATCCCGCCACTTTCGGGCAGACTAAAGCCGAAGTCTTCACCTAAGGCAATAACATCGCCCGACCAGCCAATTA
>DEZY01000079.1 GCA_002365735.1 Actinobacteria bacterium UBA3120 | reverse complement strand
GACCAAGACGGTGCAGAAAAATTGCATGAACTGCTGGCGGAAAAAGACCCGGTGACGGCCACGAATATTTTGCCCGGTAACGGTCGTCGAATAGTTCGGGCTCTGGAAGTAATTGAGTTGACGGGGGAGCCCTATCGTTCTCGCTTGCCGGATCCGGTAGAAGAATTTCCCAGTGTTCGCGTGGGTTTGGAAATCGATCGGGTGAGCATGGACGCGCGGATCGAGCAGCGGGTGGACCAAATGCTTGAGTCCGGACTGGTTGAGGAAGTCCAGGAACTTGAGTCCCAGGGGCTACGCAATGCGCCGACGGCTTCACGCGCAATCGGCTACTCGCAAGTCCTGGCGCACTTGAGCGGCGAAATCACACAGATTCAGATGCGGGAAAAAATTATCTATGCAACCCAAAAATTCGCCCGACGCCAGCAAAGGTGGTTCCGGCAGGATCCCCGAATCCGCTGGGAACCATGGGACAGTGCTCAACTCACCGATTCTGTGTTAGCGCACTTTCACGAAGTATTCGGTTCCGAGTAAAGCATCAAATATTGGTTTGGGCAGTTTGCTCAGAACTGCCAGAGTCCGAATTGTTCCGTCCGCGGATGACTGCGAAGCGTGTGCCAAGATTGATTTTTTCTTTAGTGCCGTGTATCCCCGGACATTGACGCGATGGGTAATTTCAGCCTTCGGGGTCCAGCTGTGTGAAAAAGTCTCGGGGTCAAAATCTGACGGGGTTAGCGAGAGTGCACCGGCAAGTTTTACGGCTCGAAAGATGGGTTCACGTGGGAGGGTGGCCTCAAACAAGTTGACCGAAGTAAGTGTGCTTACCTCGCGCGCCACCTTGTGTACCTGGACATGATCAGGGTGGCCGTAACCACCGGATGGGTCGTACCCGATCAGGGTGTCGATTCGCAGGTCCCGGATCAGTTGAGTCAGCCTTGGGGCAATCACGGCCGGATCAATGCCGGCAAATCCACCATCAGCATTGTGCTCACCGTGCAGGCCTGAGTCAGGGTATCCGAGCTCGGTAACGCTGGTGACACCCAAGATCTTGGCCGATTGAGCGAGCTCAGCTGACCGGTGGGAGACCAGGTCGTGGGTGAAATGTGCCGAGGTTAATCCGGCTGATCCATCGGTCGCCACCACTAAGTGAACCCGGTGGCCCAGTCCTTGGGCTTTGGCCATGGTGCCAGCCGTGAGCAGCGCCTCGTCATCTGGATGGGCGTGTAGGAAGAGCAGGTTGCGCATAGTGGTCCCATTGTGGCGTACGGTCGTCCCCGTGCGCATCACCCATGTCAGCGATTGCTTTGTTCCCAGAACCGGCGGCATCGAATCCCAAGTCCTTGGACTCACCCGCGCCCAATACGCCGCTGGGGATCAAGTGCGCGTGATTACTGCAACGAGCGGCCCGCAGTTCCTCGAGTTCCCGGTTGACCGATTAAGTTTCCCGGTCCCTTTTGACCTACCGGTGCATCCGCGTACCTACCGGGAAGTCACCAGACTATTGAAAGTGAGCCGGCCCGAAGTGGTACACGTGCACGCTGGCGTGCTTTCACCATTTGCGTGGAGCGCCACCCGGGCGGCCTATGACCTTGGGATTCCCATCCTGGTCACAATTCACAGCGTGTGGGGTCCACTTGCGCGCCCAGCCTTTTCCTTGATCGGGTCATGGTTGAAATGGAACCGGGTTGCCATGAGCGCCGTGAGTGAGGTCGCGGCAGAACATATGCGCGCATCCCTAGGGGTTGAAGTTGATCTGGTTCCCAATGGGATTGATCCAAGCTTGTGGAGCAGAGCTGGTGTAGCAGATTGGAATGCTGCGCCACTGCAATTAGTGAGCGTGTTGCGACTGGCACCGAGGAAAAGAACCGGGGCGCTGCTGCGCGTGATGGAGGAACTGCGCAACTTGGAAGTTGCCGCGCCACTCAATATTGTGGGAGATGGGCCTGAGCGAGCCCTGTGGGAACGTCGAGCACGTAGAGCCGACCTGCCGATCACTTTCTTGGGACGGCTAGCACCGGTTGAACTGAAATTGGTTCTAGATCGTTCTCAAGTATTTGTGCAACCATCGGTTAAGGAGTCGTTCGGCATTGCAGCCCTTGAAGCCCGCGCCAATGGACTGGCGGTGGTTGCTCGCAGTGGTACCGGAACTCACACATTTATTGCTGATGGAATTAATGGAAGGATCTGCGAGAATGACATTTCCATGGCGATTGCGATTAGTGAATGGAATTCTGATCGGCAGGCGCTGAGGGAAATTCTTGAGCACAATTGCCACGTTCCCCCCAGCTATTCATGGAAAGAGATTGATTACCGAGTGCGTGCGGCGTATCACAGAGCGCTCACGCTCGACCATTAGAGTGGTGTGGTGAGTTTACTGGCCGAGTTGGCGTTCGTTAAGGGGCACGGAACCGCCAATGATTTCATTGTGTACAACAATGAAGACGCCGAGGCCGCGCTCTCGATCGAGCAGGTTGTAACCGTGTGTAACCGCCGCTCCGGGCTCGGTGCCGACGGAACGATTGGGGCCGTACGCACCAAAAATATTGAGTTGGCTGGGATTGATCATGCGGATGCGACCTGGTTCATGGATCACCAAAATGCCGATGGAAGTTACGCTGAAATGTGTGGTAATGGCGCACGAGTTTTTGCCCGCTACTTGGTGACCAATGGTCTTGAAACCGAGAAAGAATTCACTATTTCAACGCGCGGGGGAGTGCGAGCGGTACAGATTCACCCGGATCTCACGGTGTCAGTCGACATGGGTAAAGCCTTTGCACCCACCCCAGAGTTAACCCCGCACATTCGGCTGGCAACCGGTGAGGTGTTCGATTCGGTGGGAGTGTTCTTTCCGAATCCGCACGCAGTGTGTTGGGTCGAGGCGGAAGCTTTACCCCTTCTAGAGTTGATCGAAATGCCGGTCGTTGACCCATGTGGTGCCTTTGCGGAGGGGGTGAATGTCGAATTCGCCGCGGTGACCGCACCGGGCGAAGTTGTTATGCGGGTCTTTGAACGCGGGGTGGGTGAGACTTTTTCATGTGGGACAGGTGCGTGTGCGGTTGCGTGGGCCGCTCGCCGAAGTGCACCAGCGCTCCAGGAGGTTAATAGCTGGACGGTGCGGGTGCCCGGTGGCAAATTAATAGTGACCGAAGATCTGCAGACGGGAACATTTGTTTTGCGCGGATCCGCGGAACTTGTTGCCCGCGGTCGAGTCCTGATCTAGCGCACGGCGGTCGCTAGCGCAGCAATGTGCTCAGCGCGCGAGCCACAGCAGGCGCCGACAATGTCAACGCCCATGGCATAGGCGTCAACCGCGAACTGACCCATCTCTTGTGGAGTACCGTTGTATCGGAATGTGTCTTTGACCAAAACTGGTAGGCCTGCATTGGATTGCAATATCAATTTTGTGCCATCGGGCATGGCCGGAATCATGGCTTCCGCGATTATTCGAATTTCTTCAATCCCACGCCCGCAGTTGGCCCCGACGACATCGGCGCCGTAGCTCGCGAGGGCCACAACTGCGTCTTCGGGTTTGACCCCCATCATGGTGCGAAGGTTTGTATCAAAACTCATGGTGGCAAAGATGGGCAGTTCTGGCGCCACCGATCGCACGCCCTGGATGGCAGATTCAATTTCGCTGAGATCGCTCATAGTTTCGATCAGGAACCCGTCGACGCCACCGGCCAGTAGAGCCTGCGCCTGCGCAGCGAATAGTGTGCGTGCTTCTGCAGGGGTCAAGATCCCCATGGGTTCCATGAGGTCACCCGAAGGGCCAATGTCACCGAGTACATAAACGTTGTCAAATTCGTCGGCGACGCCCCTCGCTAGCTGGGCTGCCGCAGTATTGAGTTCATCAAGGCGATCCTCGAGTCCGTGCATGAGCAGTCGTGGTGTTGTACCGCCGAACGTGTTGGTAGTGAGTAAGTTGGCGCCCGCCTGGGCGTATTCGCGCAGAATCTGGGCGACGGCATCCGCCTTCTCCACATTCCACAATTCAGGTGCCCCGCCATCGTCGAGCCCAGCATCTTGCAGGCTGGTCCCCATCGCCCCGTCGCCTACCCGGATCGTGCCGGCGTCAAGTGCTTCCCGAAGGGTTATTGCGTTTGCTGGCATGGTGCCTCTCCTTGAAATTGTTTACCGGCCACAGCGTGTACGTGAACCGAGAAATTCCAGGAGGGCCTTCGGCCTATTGCTGTGCAGCCCCATAAGAGTCTAGGAGTGCTGCCAGTGCCGCTGGAGTCCACTTGGTTTCCAGTTCGGCCGCTAAGGCCTCAGCGGCGCTAGTAGCCGATCCTGCCACAGTTTCCCAGGAATCCCGCGTCCATCCGTCCATGTAAGCGTCCGCGTCGGCTTCACCCAAGCGCATGGCCGCCTCGTCAATTGCTTCCTGAAACCGTGCCGGAAGCGAGATCTTGACCTGGTCCTCTCCGTCTTTGGCAACAATCATTGAGGGGACGTCACGCCATTTTGTTATCTGGATTTCAGTCATGTGTACCTACCGTCGGTGCTAGTTGGGCCAGGATTTGTAGCGCCGCCTCGGTGAAGATTTCCGGCTCTGCTTGGGACAAGGTGAGCGCTTGATCAATCATGTGGGGGGTCCAGACCGTCCTTACGTGTGTGGCACTGGCCAGAATCGGGTCAGTGGTGTTCGGAATGTTTCTGGCGATTTGATCCAGCATTATGGGGAGCCGGTTCTGCTGCATTAGTCACCCGCCATGACAGATGGGCGTATCTGCACAGCGGTCACCTTGTACTCGGGGCAATTGGTTGCCCAATCAGAATTATCCGTTGTGATGACGTTTGTGCCACTGACCGGATGATGGAAAGTGGTGTAGACCACACCAGCGGGAGTCGTATTGCTCACACTAACTTTTAAGCGCGTTTCACCTACGCGGCTGGTGACCAGCACCCAGTCGCCATCGGTAATTCCGCGGGTTGAGGCATCTGCTTCATGCATATCCAAAATGTCGGCCTGGTGCCAGATCGAGTTGGCGGTTCTGCGTGTTTGCGCGCCCACATTGTATTGACTCAAAACGCGGCCAGTGGTGAGCAGCAGGGGAAACTTGCGGGTAGTCCGTTCATCGGTGGGGACGTACGGGGTCGTGATGAACTGCCCGTCACCGCGGACAAATCTGTCCTTATGCAGTGTGGGTGTTCCCAGTGGATTCTCCTCATTGCACGGCCATTGCACGCTGCCCACTTCGTCAAGGAGCGAGAACGAGACGCCGGAAAAAGTAGGTGTGATTGACGCGATTTCGTCCATGATTTCACTGGCCTCGTCGTAGTGCATGTCATAGCCCAAAGCCTGAGCAAGGGCTGCAGTGACACCCCACTCGCTCATTCCAGTTGCAGAAGGCATCACGGGCCGAACGCGATTAATTCGACGTTCAGCATTCGTGAAGGTTCCGTCCTTTTCTAGGAATGATGTCCCTGGTAGGAAAACGTGTGCGAATGCGGCGGTCTCGTTGAGGAATAGATCTTGGACAATCACGACATCCATTGCTCGAAGGGCCGCCATTACATGCTCGGTGTTGGGATCTGATTGCGCAATATCTTCACCTTGAATGTAAATGCCTTTGAATTCGCCCGCAGTAGCGGCATCGAGCATGTTAGGAATACGCATGCCAGGATCGGAGCGCAAAGGAGCGCCCCAAAGCGATTCAAATGATTCCCGCACAGTGTCATCGGATACGTGGCGGTAGCCGGGAAATTCATGTGGGAACGAGCCCATGTCACAGGAGCCCTGCACATTGTTTTGACCGCGAAGCGGGTTAATGCCCACGCCGGGACGACCGATATTTCCGGTGGCCATAGCGAGATTGGCCATTGCCATCACCATAGTTGACCCTTGACTGTGTTCGGTGACACCGAGTCCGTAGTAGATAGCGCCATTTGCTGCATTGGCGTAGGCGCGTGCCGCGGCTCGGATCTCAAGTGCGCTCACGCCGGTCTCAGAACCCATGGTCTCGGGACTATTTTCCGGAAGTGAGATGAACTTTTCCCACGCCGAGAAAGATGCGGGGTCGCACCGGTCTGCGACGAACGCGCGGTCCACCAGCCCTTCTGTGACCACCACGTGGCCCATTGCGTTCATCATTGCCACGTTGGTACCAGGGAGTAAAGGAAGATGGAAGTCTGCCTCAACATGTGGAGAGCGAACCAGCGCGGTTTTTCGGGGATCGACAACGATCAGGCCGGCCCCTTCGCGCAGACGACGCTTCATGCGCGAAGCGAATACCGGATGTGCGTCCGTGGGGTTGGCGCCGATCACCATGATTACGTCAGCGGATGCAACAGATGCGAAATCTTGAGTGCCCGCAGATGCACCAAAAGTCTGTTTGAGTCCGTAGCCGGTCGGTGAGTGGCACACCCGAGCGCAGGTATCTACGTTGTTATTTCCAAATGCCGTGCGGATCAATTTTTGTACAACGTAGACCTCCTCGTTGGTGCAACGTGAAGAGGTTATTCCACCAATTGAGTCGATACCGTAGGTTGCCTGTGTCTCACGTAATCTGCGGGCGGCAAAGGCGATGGCTTCATCCCATGATGTCTCGCGCCATGGTTCATCTATTGAGTCCCGAATCAAGGGTTGGGTGACGCGGTCTTCATGGGTTGCGTATCCAAAAGCGAATCGGCCTTTGACACACGAGTGGCCCTCATTCGCCCCACCTTTTTTGTCGGGCACCATTCGAATGAGTTCATTCCCGCGCAGCTCAGCGGTGAAGGAGCAACCAACACCACAGTAGGCACAGGTCGTTTTAACGGACCGCGTTGGGAGTCCGATTTCAATGACAGACTTTTCCTGCAAGGTGGATGTGGGACAGGCTTGTACGCATGCCCCGCAGGAAACACAATCACTTTCCAAAAATGACTGGCCGGCTCCGGCACTTACTCGAGATCCGAACCCTCGACCGGAGATTGTGAGAGCGAAGGTTCCTTGTACTTCTTCGCAGGCACGCACGCATCGGCTACAAGCAATGCATTTGCTGTCATCGAAAGAAAAATACGGATTCGAGTCATCGGTCAATCCGTCGAGGTGGTTTGCGCCTTCATATCCGTAACGTACGTCCCGCAGGCCAACGATCCCGGCCATGTCTTGTAGTTCACAGTCACCGTTGGCTGGGCAGGTGAGGCAGTCCAGGGGGTGGTCAGAGATATAAAGTTCCATGACGCCTGTGCGAATCTTGGACACTTTCGGACTCTGGGTGGAGACTTTCATATCATTTTCACACGGTGTCGTGCACGAAGCGGGAGTGCCTTTGCGTCCGTCGATTTCAACAACGCAGAGTCGGCAAGAGCCGAATGGTTCGAGGCTGTCGGTCGCACATAATTTTGGGATATCATTGCCCATGAGAGCGGCGGCTCGCATTACCGATGTACCGACCGGAACCTCAACGGTCTGACCATCAATTTCTAGGGTGAGCAGATCCGTTGACACCCGTTCTGGAGTACCGAGGTCCCGATCATGCATTAACGTCATTTCTGTGTCCTCTCTCGAGTCAATCCAAAGTCCTCGGGGAACTTGTTGAGTGCACTGAGTACCGGCATTGGGGTTAATCCTCCCATAGCGCATAGGGATCCGTCGGTCATTACCTCGCATAGATCCACGAGCAGTTCACGGTTGTTATCCGGATCCTGACCACGAATTATGAGGTCGATCACCTCGACCCCACGAGTGGATCCAATCCGGCAGGGCGTGCACTTACCGCAGGACTCCTCAGCACAAAATTCCATGGCGAATCGCGCCTGTTGGGCCATGTTTACCGTTTCGTCGAAGACGACAATGCCGCCATGACCGAGCATCGCATCAATGGCGGTTAATGACTCGTAGTCCATTGCCACGTCGAGCTGCTCAGCGCTGAGATAGGCACCTAGTGGCCCGCCGACCTGAACTGCCCGCAAGGGTGCACCGCTGCGGGTCCCTGCGCCAAAATGTTCCACCAAGTGGCGCAGGGATACCCCGAAACCCAACTCCACGATGCCACCTTGGGCAATATTGCCGGCGAGCTGATAGACGCTCGTCCCGGTGGACTTCTCGGTCCCAATTGCGGCATAGGAGTCGCCACCGTGAGCCAAAATGTAGGGCACGGCGGCGATCGTCATGACGTTATTAATCACCGTCGGTTTGCCAAACAGGCCAGAAAGTGCCGGGATCGGTGGTTTGGGGCGCACCATTCCTCGCTTGCCTTCTAGGCTTTCGAGCATGGCTGTCTCTTCGCCGCACACATAGGACCCGGCGCCGACTCGTACCTGGATCTCAAATGCGTGGTGGGAACCAAGAATCGATGGCCCAATCCAATCGTGCTCACGGGCGATGTCGAGTGCCGCATTCATTACCGCGATGGCATCGGGGTATTCAGATCGAATATAGATGTAGCCGTGTGTTGCTCCAGTGGCGATTGCTGAAATGGCCATACCTTCGATCAACGTGAAGGGGTCGCCTTCCATCAACACGCGATCTGCGAACGTCCCGCTGTCGCCCTCGTCAGCGTTAATGCAGATGTACTTAACGTCAGACTGGGCGTGCGCCACGGTGCGCCATTTGATCGCAGCGGGGAAACCGGCGCCACCTCGCCCTCGAAGCCCTGAAGTCATCACTTCGTTGATGATTGATTCGGAAGTTACGGCGAGCGCCTGCCGCAGCCCGGCAAGGCCACCGTGGGCTTGAAAGTCCACCGGGTCCAGTGGGTCAATGATTCCCACGCGTTCGAAAGTGAGTCGGGTCTGCTCCCGGATCCATGGCAATTGCGAAGTAACACCGAGGAATTTAGGATGATCCCCATTTCCATTCAGGGCTACAGCGAGTGATTCGGCATCCGCCGCGTAGATTGGTCCGTAGGCCACGCGTCCTTGGTCGGTCTCCACCTCAACAAGTGGCTCAAGCCAGTACATGCCGCGACTGCCATTACGGACCATGTGGGCCTGCGGTAATGCTGCGCCGAGAATTCGGGCCACCGAGTTCGATCCGACCGACTTCGCTGAGCTATCTGCAGGGACATAGATTTTCATGATTGAGCCTCATGGAGAAGTGCGGCAATGGCATCAACGTTGGCCAATCCCACCAAAGTCGCACCCACCACGGCAGTTGGGCCTAATGCGCAATTTCCCATGCAGAAGACTTCGGACACATGCATCTGCGTTTCCGAATGATTCGACTCGAAATGCTCCAGTTCCCCGGCCAGGGCCCGAGCTCCAACAGCTTGGCACGCCTCACCCATGCATACGCGCACCTGGGTGCCGTTAATGAGTTCGGTTCGCAGGTCGGAGTAGTAGGTCACGATTCCAAAAACTTCGGCTCGAGAGATATTGAAAGCTTGGGCGACAAGATCAAATGCTTCTGGATGCACGAATCCGTATTGGGACTGTAGAGACTGCAAGGCAACTAGGGGATTGCCTGGTATCACACAAGAGACAACCAGAGCATTGGCCTCAATCGGCTCCCACTGGCGTGTGCTCATATGACCACCTTTTCCGCTCCCGAATAGATATTGAATCCGCCGTCACGGGTAAAACCAATGAGCACCAAGTCATGTTCGCGTGCTAGGTCTACCGCAAGGGTAGTTGGCCCGGAGACTGCCACAATTGCCGCCACGGACGCGGTCAGAGCCTTATGGACAATTTCGTAGGAAACCCGGCCGCTGACAGCGAGTACATGGTTGGTGAGTGGAAAGATCCCGTCGAGGTATGCCTTGCCGACGACCTTATCGACCGCATTGTGCCGGCCGACGTCTTCGCGTACGTGCAATACCTCTCCAGCTTGGGTAAAGATCGCGGCCGCGTGCAGTGATCCGGTCTTATCAAACATTTTTTGGTGCCGACGCATCTCGTCGATCATGGACCCACACAAGTGTGCATCCATGATCCAGCCCGGCGAGGCCAATGCGGCTTTGGGTCCGGCAAAGGCAGCGAGTAGGTCCGAGCTGCATACACCACACGCACTGGTCGTCATAAACGACTTTGGCTTGGGCCCCTCAACTCCTGGGGCTAATGTCGCAAGGACAGTGTCGATTTCTTCCAGTTCCTTACTGACCGACTCCGCTTCCTCCGCTCGACCCGTGAATTCCTTGATCGTTGCGATATCGCCCGGCTCGAAAACGTCAGACTCATTAATGAGCCATCCGCAGATCATCTCGATGTCATTGCCGGGAGTGCGCATGGTGGTAACGACTACTTCACCATCGAGAATCAAGGTTAATGGAGCCTCCACAGCAATTCGGTCAACGTGAATTCCGCCGGCTCCGGATCGAAACCGCACAGTTGAACGTGATTGCGTGGAAACGCTCACTTAAAACAGCCCAACAACCGCGTTATTGACGACATTGATTTTTTCACTAGATGGCACCTTTGGTAGTCCGGGCATGGTCATTACGTCTCCGCATACCATAACAATGAACTCCGCTCCGGCAGCAAGTCGTACTTCGCGAATATTGATGCTGTGGTGGCTGGGGGCGCCACGCAGCGCGGGATCGGTCGAGAAGGAATATTGGGTCTTCGCGACACACACGGGGAAGTGGCCGTACCCGGCAGTTTCCAGCTCTTTAATCTGGGTTCGGATCTTTTTGTCTGCGGTCACTTCTGAGGCGCCATACACCTTCTGCGCAATTGCCTCTATTTTAGCAAAGAGCGGTAGCTGGTCCTCATAGACGAAAGTCATCTCCGAGGGCGTTTCACATGCGGCTACGACCCTCTCTGCGAGTTCGGCCGCACCAGCGCCCCCTTGTGCCCAGTGGTCGGCAAGGACCACCTCGGCACCCAGTGCTTTAACCCGGTCTGTGAGTAATTGAATTTCAGCAGAGGTGTCGGTCGTGAATCTATTTATTGAGACGATCGCGGGCAAGCCATAAACTTCTCGCACGTTGCTGATATGCCGTTCCAGATTCACCAGGCCGGTGGAGAGCGCCTCAAGGTCTTCATCGGTGCCGCTATCGGACCCTCCGTGGTACTTGAGGGCGCGCACAGTTGCGACGATCACAACGACTGAAGGGCGCAAGCCCGACTTGCGGCACTTAATGTCAATGAACTTTTCGGCACCAAGGTCGGCTCCAAATCCGGCTTCGGTGACTACGTAGTCGGCGAGTTTCATTGCAGCGGTGGTTGCGATCACGCTGTTGCAGCCGTGGGCAATATTGGCAAATGGACCACCATGAACAAAGGCTGGAGTGTTTTCAAGGGTTTGAACAAGATTAGGTGCGAGGGCGTCTTTTAGTAGCACGGTCATTGCGCCTTCTGCATTGAGTTCACGAGCGGTGACCGGACGACGATCTCGGGTGTAGCCGATCACGATATTGCCCATGCGCGCCTTGAGATCCTCAAGGTCAGTTGCCAAACAGAAAATTGCCATGATTTCGGAGGCGACCACGATGTCGAAACCGTCAGAGCGAGGGAATCCGTTACCCGGTCCACCCAGAGCCACTGTGATGTCGCGAAGTGCTCTGTCATTCATGTCAACAACGCGCTTCCAGGTGATGCGTCGAACATCAATGTCGAGGGAATTGCCGTGGTGGATGTGGTTGTCGATCAAGGCCGACAACAGGTTGTTTGCAAGTCCAATGGCGCCAAAATCCCCCGTGAAATGAAGATTGATGTCTTCCATCGGAACGATCTGCGCCTTGCCACCACC
>DEZY01000140.1:13429-15205 GCA_002365735.1 Actinobacteria bacterium UBA3120 | reverse complement strand
AATACACATGGGCCGGAAGTGAATATGGGGAACGTTGCGCCTGAGGATCTACTTCCCCTACAAACTCTTCGGTTAGGCCTACGTGCTGACACCGCGTTGGTCGCCCTTGGTATTCCCTTGGCTTCGGGAGTGCGTAGATGACAGATACCTGGACAGACCCCGGTCAAGTCCTTCTTCGATCTCGGATCAATGTGGTTCCCAGCGCCTACCGAGGTGTCTCCGTGACCCACTCCACAGACTCGTTCACCTGGGAGTCCCTCACCGCGCACTTCACGGGTCGAGAAGTATACCGAAGAACTCGATTCCTCGTGGTCCATGAGCCGAGTGGGGTTTGGCTGGCGACGGTCCAGAGGGCGGACCCGGTGCCCCTCTTTTCGCCCGTGACCAGTGTCGAGATCCTGGCAGATCCGACTGAGTGCACCTTTGTCACCGATGCGAGCATTGACACGGCGATTCCGTCCAATCTAGCGCGCGCCGCAGCGAATCACGCCCCTGAAGCGAAGGCTGTCGTGGTTGAAGGCCTGTACTCCCACATCAGTTTTATTCTCAACCCACAACCACTGAACATCCACGTCACTGAGGTAATCCCCCCGACTCCCGCGAAACTGTTTGATCAAGTACGCCGGCTCCTCGAAGTGGCCGAAGACCTACCTCCGATAGTCGCGCATCTAGATGCGTTGACGTTGGATTCGTTTGGATCGACAATTCCGAGTGGGCATTATCTACTTCCCTGCCGAGGCTCTGACACAGAAATTATTGGCGCCCGCACTTCCTACCTAGACCAACGTCCCGATCGCGAAGATTGGACCATGGTCGGATGTGAACGATCCGCACAGATACATGAGTGGTTCTATGGGGACCGCCCGCCGATGGTGTCCTTCTGCCCAAGGGAACGCGAAGGATCATCGGGAACGGCAACAATAACAAAGTGCTGCCTCCTTGAGGAGTCAATAGAGATTGAGAACGGCCGGGTTGTCGTGCCATGGGGAGCATCTTTGGTTGACATCCGTGAAGCGATCAATGAATTAGCACGTACATGGGACCCGACGTGGACAACCGTTTGACTGCCTCATCCATGTATGCCCATGGATGGAGTACACCTGAATACGATCGTATGTTTGAGCAGAAGCACAGGCTGCAGGCTTGGCTCAATATTCTCGTGGCGTTAGCACAAGCCCAAGCTGAACTAGGAATTATCCCCGATGCTGCATTTGAGGGTATCGCGAGCAAAGCACGGGTGGAATTACTGGATGAGGATTTTATCAGTTCGGAGACCCGGCGAACATCACACTCGACCCTGGGACTGATCCGTGGACTGCAGCAGATTCTCGATAGTTCGTCCAGAGAGTACGTGTATTTTGGTATTACGGTTCAAGACCTGACAGATACCTGGTTTGGCATGGTCATGCGCGATAGCGGTGATCTCATCCGTGCGGACCTTGTGAACCTGCGTGACTCGTGCGTGGAATTGGCAAAAAAACACCGGGACACCCCGATCGCTGGGCGCACCCACGGCCAACTGGGCACACCGGTGACATTCGGATTCAAAGTGTCAACGTGGGCGGACGAGATGAATCGACACATTGAACGGATCGACGGGGCGCGGGCGCGGTGGAGCGTGGGGCAGCTCGCCGGGTCGACCGGCGGACTCGCTTTCTTTCCCGATCAGGGCTTAGACCTACGGAGCAGATTTTGCGAACTCCTCGGACTGGGTGACCCTGGTATGTCTTGGACGGCCACCCGAGACAGGATCGCAGAATTCGGGACAACCATGGC
>DEZY01000140.1:12663-13295 GCA_002365735.1 Actinobacteria bacterium UBA3120 | reverse complement strand
AGAATTCGGGACAACCATGGCAACAGTGGCCTCATCACTTGCTCGGGTCGGCAACGAAATCTACGAGTTGGCTCGACCGGAAATTGGGGAACTCAGCGAATCAAGAGATGTCCACGCAGTGGGCAGCATCACCATGCCGCACAAGCAAAACCCGGAATTGAGTGAGCACCTGGACACCTTGTCGCGGATAGCGCGTGCCGCGGCAGGAGTTCTAGTTGAGGGTGTTGTGTCCAGTCATGAACGAGATGGCCGAAGCTGGAAAGCCGAGTGGGCCATGTTGCCTGAGGTCGCGATGTGCACAGGCAAGGCAGCTAGCGTGGCGGCGGACCTTGTTGCTGGGCTGCGCGTCCATCCGGAGAAGATGCTGCGCAATCTAGAATCTGCAGGTCCGGGGAACACGGAGTCGGTTCTGCACGCTCTGTCGTCAAGGATTGGCAAACATCAGGCGCAGGAATTGATGCAGGCGGCTCTCTCGGAAAGAGACGGAACCGAAGATGTTCAGTCGATTGCAGCGTTGATTGCCGCAGCAGCCCACGTGTCACCGGAAATCGTGCTCGAGTGGATGAGTGCCGGGCCAACCACCGGTCCCCTTATCGACCACTGTCTGTCACTGATCGAAATGGGTGACGGTG
>DEZY01000140.1:8447-12491 GCA_002365735.1 Actinobacteria bacterium UBA3120 | reverse complement strand
TGATCGAAATGGGTGACGGTGAATCCGACTGATCGATTTCCTCGAACTCACCTGGGTCAATTTCCGACAGCCCTACACCGGGCCGCGCCGTGGCAGATCGACGCGGCTGCCCCCGTTCTTCTCAAGCGTGACGACCTCACAGGCTTCGGACTGGCCGGCAACAAGGTAAGGCCATTGGAATACCTCATGGCGGACGCCGTCAAATGCGACTCCAATGTTGTCGTTACCGGTGGAGCGGCCGGGTCTAATTTCATTGGAGCTTGTGCGCATGCCGCAGCGGCGGTCGGCCTTGATTGTGAAATTGAGGTGGCGGGAGAGCCGATGGATGTGTGGTCGGTACCCCTATTAATGGCACAGTCAACCGGCGCGGTAATTCACTTCACCGGACTAGACCGCTCGTTGATAAATGAACAGGTCGAACGGCGGGCAGTGGAGTTAGCGGCCGAGGGTCGAGGGCCGTACCCAGTCCCCCGAGGCGGCGCTACTGCCGTCGGTGGCTTGGGCTTTGCCAGAGCTGCAATTGAACTGCATGAGCAATGCAAAGCGAGGGGTACGGATCCCAATCAGGTAACCGTGGTGCTTCCCGTTGGGTCCGGTGCCTCGATTGCAGGGTTCCTTGCGGGCAGTGATTTCTTGGGGGCCATGTGGAAGATTGTGGGCGTGTCAGTGAGCCGAAATGTAGATCAGATGGGTGACATCATCACCGACTTGTCAGCGGAAACCTCGGAACTTTTGGGACGGGAGGCACCATCAATGGCCAATTTCACCATCATTGACGCAGTGGGTTCCCATGATCAAGAGCTGGATGAGAATGGTGGATTGGCACGAGATCAAGCATTCCGAGGAGCTGGGGTTCTTCTCGACCCGACATACGGTGTCCCGTCTTACGAGATAATTTCTCAAATAACCCGTGAGTCCAAAGACACTCTGGTGTGGTGGCTGACGGGAGGATTGCCGGGGGCGATCGAATCACTCGCCGTGATGGGCAACCGTGGAAGCGTGGTGGCCGAAAATGTTTGACGTCTCCCCGGAGCTCGCCGAATCCGGGTACGCGTGGGAGATTGCAGATGCTCCCATCCTGCACAATGCACTCAATATCGCGGATATTGCACATGCGTTGGATTTGTTAGATGCAGGAGCGATCTCGCGTGCGGACACACAGACCCTGCTCGGAGGTCTCCTTCACCTCGAATCCTTACCCAGCTCAGAAGTTAATTACGACCCGTCAATCGGCGAGATGGTGACGTGTCGAGAACAGTTCCTTGTTGACCTCGTGGGACCGGTCGCCGGTTCACTACGAGCTGGTCGAACGCGGCGGGAGGCAGTTCGTACGGCATTACGCCTAGTGGTGCGTCAACAGGTCCTCGCGCTGACACAGGACTCGTGTGCGTTGATTGAGGCGATCTGCGCGCGGAGCATTGAGCACTCCCACTCATTAATGCCTGACTATACGTACCTCCAACCGGCGCAGGCCTCGACATTCGGTCACTATTTATTGTCGTTTGCTGATCCGGTACTTCGAGACGCTAATCGATTACTTTCTGAGCACGTGCATGTTAACTCGAGTGTATCCGGATCCGGTGGCGCGAATGGGTCGGTAATTATTCGGGACCGAATGCGGGCGGCCCATAACCTCGGCTTCAATAAACCGATCGAGCATGTCCGGGACGCCATGTGGCAGACGGATCCGTTTTTGCATGTACTTTTTTCCGCCACCACTTTGACGTTGGGTCAGGATCGACTCGCTGAGGACCTTGAAATCTTTGCCAGCAGGGAGTTCGGCTTCTTGTCGTTGGGGAACTCATCGGTGCGACCCAGTGTGCTCATGCCCCAAAAACGTAATCCGTACGCGCTTTCGGTGATCAGGGGCTCAACTGGGATTCTGATCGGCCGTCTGACTGGACAACTTGCCCTTTCCAAGGCCCCCTCGGCACGCAGTGATACTTACATTTACGCCTATGGTGAGCTTCCTCGATCATTAGCCTTGGCTGGTCAGGTAACGCGATTACTTACCTCAGTAGTGCGTGACCTCGTAGTGCATGAGGCTCGCATGAAATCGGCAATCGAAGGTTCTAATACTGAGGCCGCCGATGCCGCCCATCTCCTGATGCGTTCGTGTGGACTGGACTACCTCACGGCCCACCGTGTCATTCGTGCTGCTATTACGCACGCTGCGGAGGATGATCGAGGAATTTCCGCAGACGACATCACATGGGCACTCATTGACGGTGGGTTTGATCCGGAACAAGTTGAGGCTGACGAGCTCGACGAGATCTTTGATCCGATGGCTTTGATCCAATCGCGAAAGTCGATCGGGGGTGCAGCCCCGGACACCGTCACCGCGATGGCTGGAAGTCTTCTGGCGGCGGCCCTTGATTTGCGTACACGATTGGGCGCTGAGCAGAATAATAGTGAATCGGCGGAATCCCATCTGTTGATCCGTGCCCGAGAACTCGTCCAAGAATAAGGAAGTGAGCCAAGAATATGGAAACAACCCCGCATAAGTTGCCACAGGACGCGGCAATAATCAACGTGGGACTGCCATTGTTCGCGGAGGCGATCCGCGACCAAGGAGCCGCGGTGACTCACGTGGACTGGCGCGTCCCTTCGGGAAATTCACCGGTCCTTCTTAGGGCACTCACTGATTCTTACGCAATTAAATCTCTGGAATACGACAAGGCAAATGTTGAGGCAACTCGCAGGATTGATAAGGGGGTACCGATGCTCATTGGAGTGGCGGCCGCACGGGATGCCTTGCCTACGCTCCCAGACCGCACCCTGCTGCATGCTGGTCCGCCCATTGATTACGAATTCGTATGTGATCCGGTACGGCGATCGATGCGCGCTGCAACAATTGCGGAAGGGTGGGCACAAGACGTTGAAACAGCCGACCGGTTGCTCGCGGAGGGCTCCGTCACACTTGCGGCTGCCAATGATCATGCGACCGTGGTACCGATGGCTTCAGCTATTGGACCCACAACACCAGTGTGGATGGCTGAGAATGCGGAGTCTGGGACAGTTGGATTCGCGCCCGTCAACCAGGGTCCAGGGGACGTTCCATGGTTTGGCCGGGAGTCACCAGCGGCGATAGAAAGGCTGATCTTCTTACGGGAGGTTGCCCAGCCGAGAATCTCACAGATCCTCAAGGAAAGTGGTCCGATTGACATTATGTCCTTAGCATCACAGGGAGTGCAGATGGGCGACGACGTCCACATGCGCACGCAGGCGACGACAAATCTTTTAGTCCGCGATCTGCTCACATCAATTGTCCGATTAGGAAATGATGAAGGCTCGGTGGCCTTCGCTAATTATCTGTCCAAGAATCACCTCTTCTTCCTCACAATTGCTATGGCGGCGGCAAAGTCACTGATGCTCGCAGCGGAGCAAGTATCTGGTTCAACAATTGTCACGACGATGGCGCGCAACGGGACTACTTTTGGGGTGAAGGTGGGGGATTCACCCCGTTGGTACATTTGTCCGGCTCCCCCGGTGGCAGATGCGTTGTATTACGCGGGTTTCAGCTCGGAAGATGCCGCTCTTGACATGGGCGACAGTGCGGTACTCGAGCTGATTGGGCTTGGGGGAGCTGCTGCAGCAGGGTCTCCGGCGGTGGCGGCTTTTCTCGGCGGGTCGATGTCCGATGCTGCACGCGCCACCGAAGATATGAGACGGATATGTGTTCAGGAAAGCAGCCGATTCAAATTGCCGACCACGGGTTTTCGAGGCACCCCACTAGGAGTGGATGTGCGAAAAGTGGTTGAGACTGGGATTAGCCCGAAGGTCACCACAGGAATTCTTCATCATTCGTCAGGGGCAGGGCAGATAGGGGCTGGCGTTGCGACGGCGCCACTTGAAGGGTTTGAGCAAGCCCTTGTTGACCTTGTTACCCGGGAGGAAGGAGTGGAGTGACCCTTTCCCTTGACACGGGGGAAGGAGTCCGCGAAGGGCTCAAAAAAAGCTCTGCGGGCCGGGTCATTGCTAGCTTTCGTAAGGCGATGTATATCCGGGTGGGCGCACACGTCTTCGCACTCACCCTCGCTAGTG
>DEZY01000140.1:4030-8346 GCA_002365735.1 Actinobacteria bacterium UBA3120 | reverse complement strand
CCGGGCCCTCTCCATGCCCGAATGAACACGTTGCCTCTTGGTGCCGTAGGCGATCTGGTAGAGGTGCGCGAGGGAGAATTGCGCGTTGTAGATCGAATCGTGCCCGTCTCTGAGCATCTGTGGGTACCCGCGGCGAATCCGGATATTACCAGAGCGACTGGACTTCTCGGAACCGTATTGCGTCACGTTCCCGATCTCACTTTGGGTACAGCACCGGGCCACTTATTGGAGGATGACTTGGCAAGTTTCTTGCAGGTGGGAGATCTTGCCGGCGCTTGCACATCGGTCATTGGTCGCGGGGCCGGATTAACTCCAGCAGGTGACGATGTGGCGGCAGGTATCCTTACAATGGACTCGATTCTTGGTGGTCATAACCGGGTGATGCGCAAGGAGATCGCGCGTACCGCAGCTACCCATGAGATTTCGCGCGCATTTCTTAGCTGGGCAGCTGTGGGGCAGTCGATTGAGACACTTCACACTCTTTTGCAGGCATGCTCTGGCGGACAGGAAGAAGCAGCACGCGCCTTGCGCGCCCGCCTCGCGCAGCTTGGTCACTCATCAGGCCTGGACCTGGCGTACGGTGCACTTATGGCCCTGCGATACTCGCCGACAACACCGGATTCGGCGCGTTTCTTTGATCTGCGCCACACCCAAAATGCACACACCCAAACGACAAGATAAACAGAAACAATGACATAACCGAGCACCTCAAAACGCTCATTTATTTGGGCAATCGGTTCTAGGACGCGGATTCCAACTTCATCGACGAGAACCTGAGAGAGGTAGATCGCCCCAACAAATGTCGCGATCGTCGCTGTGATTGCCGTCATGAGGATATTAAAAAACAGTCGGTCGTGTGCCGTCGTGCTTGCCGAACTGTAGGCATGGACCATGGTGACCGAATCGATAGAATCACACAACGTCATACCTGCCGCAAACAAAAGGGGCAAAGCGAGAATGGCGCCAATTGGTAGTTGACCTTCCGCGGCACCCGCGGCGGAGAGGCTGAGTAGCGTGACTTCTGACGCAGTCTCAAGGCCCAGTCCAAAGATGAAACCGATGGGAAACATCTGCCAACTTGATTGCAGCCGGTTCATCGTTTTACCACCAAGAAGTCGAGCAAGAGGCGATGCGCCAGAGAGCCGGGATTCCAACTCAGCCGGGCTGATCACACCACTGTTCAGATCGCGTTTGGTGTTTCGAAGCCGTTGTAGAACCTTAAAGTTTAAAAGCCCGACGCCCAAGAGAAAAATGGCCGCTACCAGAGCGGCGATACGGCCGCCAATATCTTGCACATCGATTTGGCCGGAAGAGACGAAGGATCCGGCGAGAACACTCACTCCCACACACATGAGCAGGACCACTGTCGAGTGACCGATTGCAAAGTAGAAACCTAAACCAATCGGGCGACGCCCCTGGTTGACCATCAATCTTGCACTGTCATCAATCGCTGCGATGTGGTCTGCATCAAAGGCATGTCTTACCCCTAAGACATAGGCCACTAGCCCTACACCCACGTAGGCAGTATTAGTCGGTTCAGCATGCAAGTAATAGGCGTATGTCCCCCACCCAGCGATATTGAGCGCGACCACGGCAAGAAACAGTGGAAAAAGTTCACGGATTCGAGTGCGGTTCACACCAAAACAGTACCGGCCGTTACTGGGTTTTGTATACTTTAATGTAAATCCATAGTAGTTAAGTGGAGATAAAATATGTGAGGTGGATTCCATGGCTGCAGATCGATTGGTGACCGCACGATGGCTTGGTGGTTATCAAGTGGACGTGATGGCCGGCGAGTTTCAGACTCGGGTGGATGAACCTGTTCGGGTAGGGGGGACGAATACCGGTCCTCAGCCGACAGATCTTTTTCTTAGCGCTGTGGCATCGTGCTTTGTGATGTCTCTAGCGCACGCGGCACGTAAAAGAGATCTGGAACTGTCAAGTATTGAAGTGGATGTGACAGGAACGTATGAAGGAACGAGGTTCAGCCGAATTCAGATCAGTGTGAGAATACCGGTCCCCCAGGACACCGCCGCGACACTCATTGCGTCAGCCGAGCGAGTGTGTTATGTGACTAATACGCTGAGAGCATCACCGGAGATTAGCGTTGTCAACCGGGACTCTGTCCCGCCAGGTGTGTAGTGCAGGATCGATCAGGAGTGACACCAAGACTAGCCATTTCTCAAAGCGAACCAGATCAACTGGGCAGTCCTCTTGCCTATATTTTCCCAGTGATGCGGCACATCCCCACTGAAATGTAAGGAATCCCCTGTTTTGAGGGCGTACACATCATTACCCACACTGAAGCGGACCCGCCCGCTCAGCACATAGACCAACTCTTCCCCTGGATGTTTGAGTTGTTTAACCCCACTATTTGCTCCCGCCGACATGCTTGCGACTGCTGCCGCCGCTTGAAACTGGCGGTAGGACCCACTGATACCACCTAGGGCGAGTCCATGATGTGGCGTGTAAACGGCTCTCCGGGCTTCAGATTTGGTGACGTGTACGGATTCAGGGTGCGGATCATCCTCGGCAACGAAGTAGCTCACTGGCACCCCAAGTGCACCCGCCAACTTCAGAAGCGTTGTCACCGTGGGGACCATCCCACTGCGCTCAATCTTATGAATGGCTGCAGCGGAGACGTCGCTAGTCGTAGCGAGTTGCTGAAGGGATAGGCCCTGAGCCTTGCGCAACCCAGCCATTTTGGGACCGATCATGCTGACGATCTCATCGAGCTCGAGGGTGGGATCGGGCTTCGATTTTGATGCGGTGTCCTTTTTAGGAGTCATGCGCGCCACCAGGTCCTCCCTTCGTTAGTAGATGTGTGTTTGGTACCCAAAACCGCTACCGAAGACCCATAAACTTTTTTTGCATTATTCAACATAGTGTACGCAAAATAGTCTATCGTGTACGTCTAAGGAACTTTACTTTTAGGTAGATGGGAGCGGACGTGGGTCAGCATATTATCGTCATCGGAGGCGGAGGCGCTGGACTAGGTGCCGCTGGTGGTGCGAAAGCAGTGGACCCCTCGGCATCAGTCACCGTCTTCACGGAAAATGAAGACGTCGCCTACAGTCCCTGCGGAATTCCCTTCGTACATGGAAAAGAAATCCCAAGTTTTGAAGCACTATTTCTGGCTGATAAGCAAGCATACATTGATGCGGGCATTGAGGTCCGGTACCAGACCAAGATCACAGCAATAGACACCAGCACGAAGACCATTCAGATCGAATCTGATCAGCCGATGCACTACGACTCTCTCGTTATCTCGACGGGTTTCTCCTATGCGAACCCGGGAGTGCCCGGTGGCGACCTGGATGGTCTCTATTACGTGAAGAATATTCGGGAAGCCATGGAGTGGGATAAGCGTCTAGACACCGTCAAAAAGGCGGTCGTTGTCGAAGCAAGTCCTCTCGGCGTTGAGATGATCACTGCTCTGGCTCACCGAGGAATAGAAACTCATGTGATCGATCCGAACCCATGGGCGCTCGGGGAGGTGGCAGATCCAGACATTGTCGAACTCGTCCATGAGTCATGGGCGGAGCTTGGTGTCACTATGCACTGGAACACATCCCTACAAGAGTTTCTTGGCGACGAGTCAGGGGCCGTCCGTGGAGTTCGCACATCAGGGGGAGACATTGATTGCGATCTTGTTGTAGTGGCCACGCACAAGGTCCCTAATAATGAACTGGCTGTCGCGGCCGGATTAAAAACTGGAAGCACGGGGGGGCTCATCGTTGACGGGGGCATGCAGACTTCAGCGACCGGCGTCTGGGCCAGTGGTGATGTATGCGAGATTCCCCATGGTCTCGGTGGTTTACCACTCCAAGGTCTTACCGGGAGCCACGCGTACGCCCAGGGGAAAGTGGCAGGCGCTAATGCTGCTGGTGGGACCCGGACTTACAACCCTGTTTATGTTCCCTGGGGCATGGTGGCTGGGAAGTGGATGATTGGCGGAGTGGCACTGGGCGAGGTGACAGCAAATGCGTTGGGCATGCCGCATGTGGTGGCGGTGGCGGACGGAATTTCACGAGCACGTTATTACCCGGGAGTTAAAAAAGTTCGGGTGAAACTCATCGCCGAAGCGGGAACCCTACGGCTGATCGGAGCCCAAATGGTGGGCGGAGAGGGGATCAAAGAAAGGGCTGACTTCCTCGGAGTGGCGGTTAAGGCTGGATTAACATTGCACGACCTAGCCACCATGGAAAACGTGTACTCACCACCCATAGGAGCACTGAACGAGCCGATCGCGGTGGCCGCCCAAAAGGGTGTTGCGTCACAGATGGGGCGTTGATGAAATCACCATCGATGTGGCT
>DEZY01000140.1:1561-4013 GCA_002365735.1 Actinobacteria bacterium UBA3120 | reverse complement strand
CTGCGCGAGAATGCTCAATTTTACTTATTGCGAGATGCGCAAGCGCGCGTTGCACACCGACACGGAATTGAGGCGCCAAGTACGCGTGGTGATTTCTTCTGGACCGGTGTATTCATTCCGATTTACAGGGTCATGCCTTGGGGCCTACGTAGGCGGATCATGGTGGCGATGCCCGGAAGCCACAGAAAGAACTGGGCCAAACAGACGTCGCCGGAGGGACCGGCGATCTAGTTGAACTCAACTCAACACAACATAATGGAGGAGTAATGCCAAAAACCGTAAACAGAACTCTACCGGCAGACGGAGAGTCATTATTTAATGCAGAAGAAAAACTATTCCCTGACATCAAAGCCAAGGATGGGCAGAAGGCATACATTTTCATCCACACGGTTCCGTACGAAGGTTCGGTTCTGTTAGTCAACCTGTTGACCTCAACGCGTTTGGTACGTAAGGGGTTCGAGGTTAGCATCGTCCTATACGGACCCGGAGTTCTCGCAGCCTCAGGCACTCGCGGTTATCCCGGCGTTGGGATGGCCGCATTCCCAGGTCACCTCGCCATCAATGAGCAGCTTAAGACGCTCATGAAAGAAGGCGCGAAGATTTACGCGTGTCGTTTTGCGATGGGTGCGCTTTACGGGTTCGGCGAAGATGATCTCATTCCAGGGGTTATCCCGTTCAACCCTCTTGACGTGCTCGACACTGCCTTGACGGCGTGGAGTGAGGGCGCATTCCAGATGAATACTTGGACCCTGTAAGTGCTTGGCCTCGTGGGTGTGGGACATTGTTCTACGCCCACGAGGCGGCGGGTCTTTACTTGTGAGAAAGGGGCCGTCAGGTCCCCAAAGATGAGGAGGGTTTGATGACAGAAATTCAACCGGCCAGCGGGGTGGCCGACATGGGTGGTGATTCTGGTTGGGGACGAGCCCCGATTATTGATCCCGACGAGGCGGTGTTTCCTGAGAAATGGGAGGGGCGGGCTTTTGCCTTAGCCCTTTTATCAATGAGGCTTTCTGGGTCAAATCTTGACGCGTTTAGGCACGCCATGAATCGACTAGATCGAGAGCGTTATATCGATGATGGTTACTATGGGCGGTGGCTGTACGGCGCCGAGAATTTATTGCTAGACAGTGCGATAATTGCACCGGGAGCAGTGGAGGCGAGAGCTGCGAATATCGCGGGGGGCCACGTGGACGAGCCACCTGCACCTGAATCAACTAAACCTGATTACGCCCCGACGGCGGCGGGATCGATTCGACAGATTGACGCTCCGCGCAAGTTCACTGTGGGCCAGCGAGTCCGGGCAAAAACGATGAATGCTCCAGGTCACACACGCCTGCAGAAGTACACCCAGGGACGTGTTGGGACAGTTGCCATTGCTGAACCAGCACAGGTTCTTCCCGATACGCACGCACATTTCATCGCCGAAAACGCCCAATGGGTATATACGGTGAGTTTCGATTCGCGTGAGCTATTCCAAGAACATGCGGAAAATTTTACACTTAATACTGACCTGTACGAGGACTATCTGGAGGCTGCATCATGAGTAACGCACAATCGTCGAGTGACCGGATCCCTATTAATCTTCGGACCGAGGCCCTTGAGCAGCTTCTGGTAGAACGTGGTCTCGTTGATCCACAGGTGATGGACACTTTTATTAAGACTTACGAGAAAGACGTGGGACCACTTAATGGAGCCCAAGTTGTTGCCAAAGCCTGGACGGATCCCGAATTTAAGCAGCGGCTTCTCGAGGACGGCACGGGTGCGGTGGCAGAATTAGGGTTCAAAGGCCCTCAAGGTGAGCATCTCGTTGTTGTGGAGAACAGCTCCGCGGTACACAACGTTGTTGTGTGCACTTTATGTTCGTGCTACCCATGGCCACTACTAGGCCTTCCGCCCGCTTGGTACAAAGATCCGGCCTATCGGTCACGTGTCGTGCGAGAACCGAGAACGGTGCTGGGTGAGATGGGGCTTGAATTGCCCAAAGATACTGAGATAACCGTGTGGGACAGCAGCAGTGAGGTGCGATTCTTCGTGTTACCTCAGCGGCCCGCAGGTACTGAAAAGTTTTCCGAAGCTGAGCTCGCTGCTCTCGTGACGCGTGACGCCATGGTGGGCGTAGCTCAGGTGAATGCGTGATGACTGCGACGATAGATTTTGATATTGATGGTCCGGCAGCCCCACCTAGGTCCAATGGCGAACTGGTTTTTGAGGAGCCGTGGCAGAGCCGGGCATTTGGCCTCGTCATGTCTTTGCATGAATCAGGTGCTTTCACATGGGAAGAATTTCGCGCTGAATTAATTTCGGCGATTGCCGCTTGGGAGGAGCAGGAAACACCGGGCGAGGAATACTCCTATTACCAGTGCTGGGTGACGGCCTTGGAACAGGTAACAGTGCACAACGAATTGGTTACTACAGGTGATCTGGCAGGCCGAGCGCGAGATCTTGCACTGCG
>DEZY01000140.1:0-1443 GCA_002365735.1 Actinobacteria bacterium UBA3120 | reverse complement strand
ATGATCACGACCATGATCACGATCACTAGTGGGGTTCTCGACCAAATTTCTCCAGTACCTCACGATAGATGTCACAGTGTCGGGTTGCCGAAGCGTCCCACGTGTAACCAGCGAGGACAGATTGGCCGCCCGCGATCAGCCGGGACCTCAAATCGTTGCTCAATAGAATGGACTCGATTGCTCCAGAAATCGCCTCTGGATTCCCTGTTTCCGGGAGCAGCGCACTTACGCCATCGGTAAGAAATTCTTTGAAAACCGGGATACTGCTTGCGACCACTGGAAGGTCCGCGGCGAGACCCTCGAGAGCAACTAGCCCAAACCCTTCTTTTGTGGAGGGATAAGCAAGGACATCTGCAGAACGGAACCACTGGCCAAGGGCTTGCTCATCAACCGTGCCCACGGTGATCACATCGCGACCGAGTTCCAAACCTAGCTCTGGCAACAGACCTAGTGCGTCTTGTCGGTAGTCCTCGTAGTCTTGGAAAGAGTGGCCCCCGAGTATGACCAAGTGAACTCGGTGGCCGCGACTTTTGAGTATCCCCATTGCTTGAAAGAGTTCGCGACTGCCTTTGCGTGGCTCGACTCCGCCTACCGCAAGAATCATGCTCCCGTCGGTGACTCCTACGGATTCTCGTAAGGCCATCTTTTGCACATCTGAGATCTGCGGAAACCGTTCCGGTCGCACGCCATTAGGAACAATGTCAGCGGGAACCCCGTAATCGTCCTGAAGGGTTGACTGCCAAGTCTGACTGACAACGAGAATCCGGTCCGGGTCTACGATCGCTTGTCGCTGACAATCGATAAGCGCCTGAGTGGTGAAGTCATCTACATGGTGAACAGTGCGGATGACCGGGATGATTGGTCCGGATCTGGACACCGCCATAGCAGCCCGACCCGAAATGCAGTCCTGTGCATGGATGAGATCAAACGTGTCACGGAGTCCGGCTAGACCTTCGGCCATCGAGGCAACCGACGCGAAAACTTTTTCATCCAGGCTCTGCGCCTGAT
Source organism: Actinobacteria bacterium UBA3120 (assembly GCA_002365735.1). GTDB lineage: Bacteria > Actinomycetota > Actinomycetes > S36-B12 > S36-B12 > UBA4592. Next base: position 435 of record DEZY01000140.1, on the reverse strand, counting down.
CCACTGCCGGAAAAAGGGTGAACGGGACCGAGGTCGGTCGAAAAAAAGAAGTTCCGGGTGAACCCAAGGCAAACAGATGAACATCTACCCCCTGGCGACTCAGGGCCTCTGCTAATTCAAGGGAATGGACAACACCACCACGCGGTTTGGTGGAGTAGGTGAGCAGAGCTAAGCGTCCGGCGAAAGTCACTCCGCAAGTGTTTCATGAGACGTATCGCGGTCTGCTAAGTGCGCTGCGAGGATCGCGGCGCGGGCGTTGGTCGCGGGAACCAGGCATCCCGCTTTGGAAAGGGCAGCTACTTGGGACGTGTAATGCTGGGGGTCTGCATCGGTTCCCAATACGTATACGACGATTTGGGGTCCACCGGCTTCCATGATCCGCTGACAGATCGGAGCGAACACGGCCGCTGGATCAGGGTGAGCTCCATGCCCCAG
>DEZY01000072.1:7523-7720 GCA_002365735.1 Actinobacteria bacterium UBA3120 | reverse complement strand
AGACGCGAGGCACTGCTTGGAGCGATCCCTGACTTAACGCTGGTCACCTTAATGCCGAGTTTCTTCAATCTCTTGGCAAATAGTTGTCCCGCTTGTCGTGCTGGATCAGCAACGCGAGCAACCGAACCCGCCTGCACCCGGGCGCCACCAACACTGAGTGCGGAAACCGGTGCAGCAACGCCGACTTTCGGGAAACT
>DEZY01000072.1:3573-7238 GCA_002365735.1 Actinobacteria bacterium UBA3120 | reverse complement strand
GTTTTACGCTTGTCACGTTTCTGGATTTAAGTGAGCTTATTGTTTTTAGTGCCAAAGACTTGAGTGAATTAATGCCTTTTGCCTTGGTCATTAACGGGTCACCTCCACCAATGAGATACAGGTCCGATCCATTGAGGGTGGTGCGAGTGGAGAGTCGGGAATTTGGACCTAATGAACTCAAGGTGGCGGCAGCGGTAAGGATTTTGGTAACCGAGGCAGGAATGCGAGCTTTATTAACTTGATCGCTGAACACCGGTTTTTCGGTAACCGGGTCGACCACAAGCATAGAAAATTTGCCCAGTGTTGGACTCTGTGTAAGTCTGCCCACAGAACGATCTAGTCCAGTGATACTCGGAACCAGCGCTGTACTGCTCAAAGGGCGATACACACTGGGTACCGGTCCGCTAGGCGGAGCAGCTAAGACTTGAAGCGGAACTGCCAGAAGTCCTAAGGCCAAAGAAAATGTACCTACGGCAATGCCAACGCGCTTAGCCATTTGGGTCCCATTGATGTGCATCACTCCTACTGTAAGTCACCACCACAGCATTAATCGGCAGCGCCCGGCTACTGTGCGTCCATGGATCCACTCGTATTTGACGTGACAATTGAAATTCCCGGTGGAAGCCGCAATAAGTATGAGGTCGACCACGATAGCGGCCGAATCCGCCTTGATCGGATGCTTTTCACGTCAACCCGCTATCCGCACGACTACGGATTCATAGACGACACTCTTGGCCTCGACGGTGACCCCCTCGATGCCCTCGTCCTCGTTCAGGAGCCAACATTCCCCGGTGTCGTGATTTCGTGCCGCACGGTAGGTATGTTTCGTATGACCGACGAAGCTGGCGGGGACGACAAACTACTCTGCGTGCCGGCCGGGGACCCTCGCATGGAGCACCTACGTGATATTCACCATGTTGCCGAGTTTGATCGCCTTGAGATCCAGCATTTCTTTGAGGTCTACAAGGATCTTGAGCCGGGGAAATCGGTCGAAGGTGCCACCTGGACCGGCCGCAAAGAGGCCGAAGACGAGATCCACCGCTCCTGGGAGCGCGCGAAATCCCACTAGCGCGTTATGGGGGCTTTGACATCATTAATCAGAAGACCATGGATCACCTCAAGTTTTCACCGGTCGGTAACCCGGCCACGCACATGCCAGCAGCGCTAAGTCCACTTCCTGGGGTAACCACTTTTGCCACCCATTCCCTCAAGAAGTCTCTGGCCGAACTTGATGTACCCGAAGTAAGGGACTTTCTTGATTTACTCAAAAACTCCGGTGCCAAGATTTGGGCATGCCAGCTCAGCGCTGATATGAATCATCTTGGCAAAGAGGATCTCTACGAAGGGTTGAAGCGATCATCAACGCAAGCGACTTCATCGAGATGACCGATGGGGCACAACTCCTCTTCATCTAAGCAAAAGCAATCCAACTACTCGGTCGCACTCTCACTGGGTGCGACCGTTTCGCTGAGTGTGACCTGAAGGGGTGCAAAAGTTTGAATCCGAATCGGTTCAGGAAGCGGCGTTAGTCCATAAGTTTCAAATGAACCTTGCCCTGAAAGTCGCTCCAAGAATTGAACCGTTGACAGCGGCAATTGATCCTCTGGCGTATTGCACGCCATCACGTGCGCGGTAGCCATAATTGGCCATCCAATAAGCGGTTGTCCCTCTGCTAACACAATTTTTGATGCCGCGATATCGAAATTTCCTTCGAACGGGACCCCACCCGTAGCCGCAGTTGCGACCAGAGAATTAGGTCCAACCGAAACTTCCATTGAGCCCGACCCAACTTTCTGCAGTTGCGTGTCGTCCGGGTTGATTACCTCTCCCTGAACTTGCGCTGCCGCCATAGGAATCATGTTATTGATCGATTGCACAATGGGCAGAACTGCGACGGTTCCCTCAATTGCAAACATTTCATTAATCACATCTAGTTCAGTGGAAAATTTCTCGCCCACTTGGAGGACTTTGGTTACTCCAGCGCTCCAAGACTCCGGGGCCTCATTCGAAATATAGGTTGTCATTGCCTCGACCGATCCGGTTCCACCTTCAACGCTCATTACGACAATCTCCGGCAGACCCGTCAGGTCATATCCTGAGTTAAGTTCAGCAATGGCTGGGTCATCCCACAATGTGATCGAGCCGGACAAAATTGCTCCAATGACTTCTGGGGTAAGAATCAATCCGTCAAGACCAATAATGTTGTAGGAGAGTGTTACCCCATAGGCAAACACCGGGACCGTGACTACTTCCCCGGAGCACCGACTTTGGATAGTTGCCAGCTCAGCAGCTGAGGGAGCCGTCGAGGTAACTACGACACTTGCCGCAGTATCGGCACCGACCTCGGTGATTGATTGCTCGGTGCAGACACCAGTAAGGGTCATGCTCACCATGTCGAAACTACCGACAAACTCTTCCGGTACCGCAACATCTTGGCTGCCATTTCGACATGTGATTTGGTTTTCCAGTTGGGCCGCCAGCACATCTGGCGGCATGGGTGGCGTACATGCACTGAGCACCATCGTTGTGCTGACTAAAGATACGACAGTGAGAGCAATGCCCCAGCGTCCATTTCGAGACCGGTTCATTGCCCTCACCTTATTCATCGTCATAGGACCATAAGTGGTCTTAAATCAGTTGTACTTGCGTTACTTGGCCAGTCGAACGAGCGTCTTTGCCTTTTCCAGTACCTTGCCTGCAACTGGCACATAGCCCAGCGATGCAGCCCGCTGTGGCCCGCACTTCTGGATCAAGTAGTCAGCGAACTGACGAATGCCCAGACCGTTTGGTCCTTTGCCGTCAGTACGTGCGAGGAAGTAGCTGAAGATCGCTACTGGGTAAGCACCCTTTTTATTCACGTTGTAGTTCAGGCTGACCAGCCCATTTGAACCGATGTTCGTCTGGTTCGCTAGGTTCTTTGCTGCAGACGCCGACGAGGGTGCGACGAATTCACCTAATGCATTTTCAACGCGTGCAGCCGGGTAACCCTTGGCATCCCCCAGGTCCACGTATCCAATTGCGCCTTCCTTGGCAATAATGCTGGCCATGACGCCAGCGTTGCCCTTCGCGGCGATGCTGCTTGCTGGTGGTTTCCCCCCGGGGAATGCGGTCGAGAAGTCATCTTGTACCTTCGCGAAGATCGACGGGGCCCATGAGTTCAGGTGCTGTAGCGTGTTATTGGATGTGCCCGAGTTGTCGGAGCGGTAAGCCACAGTGATTGGAGTTGCTGGGATCGACTTGGCAATCCGCGCATTGCTCTTGAGGATTTCTTTGTCATTCCACTGTGTGATAACCCCGCCAAGGATCTTGGCCAGTGTCGTCTGCTTGAGTTGGATCGCCGATCCGAGGGTGCGTCCGGTCTTTTTATCCTTGAGGTTGATCGGGAAGGTGACCGCTCCACCAATGTTAGGGATGTATTCCCAGCCGAAGCTTGGCTCACCCGATGAATACTTACTGTCAGTTTGTCCGTAATCAAACACGCCTTTGGTAAAGTTTGACTTACCCGTTCCGGAGCCAGTACTGGTGTATTGGATTGTGAAGTTGCTTTGTGACGCATTGAAATCCGATGCGCAAGCTTGCATCCATGCGTAGGGGAAAGATGCTCCACCACCACTGACTGTCTCAGCCGCATTTGCTGGAACAGCAACTACGAGTGTTGAAGCGGC
>DEZY01000072.1:0-3375 GCA_002365735.1 Actinobacteria bacterium UBA3120 | reverse complement strand
TTACAAACTAGAGGTTGAAAGTGACCATTTTTCATCGCTTACTTTTCTAATGACCCACATTTGGATGAACAGTTCATGTACTCAAACACCATTAGCACCAACTGTTAACCGAAACGACCGTTTACGTAATCAAGTGTTCTTTGGTCACGTGGGTTCCCAAAGACCTCAGTTGTTGGCCCCTGCTCCACAACGCAGCCTGGCGCATTTTCCTCGGCAAGGAAAAATGCCGTGTGGTCTGAAACCCGAACGGCCTGTTGCATGTTATGGGTCACTATGATGATCGTGATCTTTTTGGACAACTCACGAATTGTCTCTTCGATTTTCAGGGTCGACGCCGGATCCAGAGCAGAGCAAGGCTCATCCATGAGAAGCACATCTGGGTTTACGGCAAGAGCCCGCGCAATCACCAGCCGTTGCTGTTGACCACCGGAAAGATCTCCTGCATGGGAGTTGAGTCGGTCTTTGACTTCCTTCCACAATCCCGCAGATGTCAGAGTTTCCTCAACCAGAGCATCATGATCGGAACGTTTGAGGCCGGAGAGCTTGAGACCAGAGAGAACGTTGCCCCTGATTGTCATCGATGGAAATGGGTTAGGCTTTTGAAACACCATGCCAATGGATAAGCGGATATAAACTGGATCAACTTCCGCTCGATAAATGTCCTGACCTTTATAGAGCACCTCACCCGCAAGAGCCGCCCCGGGAATAAGTTCATGCAACCGGTTCAATGTGCGAATGAAGGACGACTTTCCGCAGCCGGAAGGCCCGATGAGGGCCGTAACTGATTTCTCGGGGAAATCGATATTCACATTTTCCAAGACTTTGTGCTTGCCGAACCACACGCTGACCCCGTGAGCCGACATCTCTATTGGCTTGGTCTCGCCTTTTTGCCGAGCGAGGTCTACATCGAGTTCTTTCATGGCAACTACCATCTCTTCCATTGCATGCCTTTCGAATCGCTTATCTACTTGCGCGGCTTTCGCGCCGACAAGAACCTTGTGATTGTGAATAAAACGGACACCAGGATCATCAGAACGAGTGCGGCACCCCACGCTCTAGTCACAGCATCGGGGTACGGTTGGGCAACATTGTCAAAAATGAATGTCGGCAACGCCGAAATTGGGTCAGAGATTGGGTTAGTAACCGTCTGATCATTTTTCAAGGCGGTCAGTAGCAGGGGCGCCGTCTCGCCAACAACTCGAGCAATACCCAACAACATGGCAGTGACTACTCCGGTGCGAGCTGCGGGAAGGACCACGTTGAGTACAACCCGAGCTCGGGTTGAGCCAAGGGCCAAAGCACCCGTGCGCAAATCTTCAGGGACCAATCGTAGGACCTCTTCGGCTGTACGGGCTACCGTGGGAAGCATCAAGATTGCATACGCGATCGCACCTGCGAGTGCACTCTGCTGTAGGACACCGGTCAAAATGAACACCGTCAGCACGAACAGGCCGGCGACCACTGATGGGACGCCACTCATTGCTTGGACAAAGAACCGAACATAAGGAACGGCGCGCCCGCGAACCTCAGTCACGTAAACCGCAGTGGCAATTCCCAGTGGTACTGAAATTACCGTGGCAATTCCCACAATCAGAAATGTCCCCACGATCGCATGACCGATACCGCCGTACTCGAGTGGAGTGCTAGGGCTTATATAGACACTATTTTGGAAAATGAATGAGGGTCGAAGTGCTTCAAATCCTCGGACAATAATTGTCACAAGCATCGACCCCAGGACAATTGCACTGAGAATTGTGGCCCCAACGGCGAAAACAATTATTGAAGAATCGGCGATCCCGTGCTTTCCTTTTGTTGAGTAGGCCGCAATTGCCGCTCCGATAAGTTGAAGAGGTAAATAGAACACGATTAACAGCAGCGGTGGCGCGATATCGGTAGTTGCATACAGCCCCCCGAGGATCAACAGGGGGATGAATATTCCAAGCAGAGCAGCGAACCAAAATGATTTCGGCCGTTGAGTCCACGGGCGTTGTGGCGTCAAGTCCTCCGCACGAATCGGAGGGACTTCCGCTATCAAGATTGTCATCCCTTCAACCGTTCGGTGCGCCGAACAATCAGGTTCGCAATAGCGTTGACGACCAGAGTCATCAAGAAGAGAAAGAAGCCAGCCGCCAAAAGTACGTCCACTTCGAAGTCCCCTGATGTCTCACCGAACTTGGCAACGATTAGTGTCGCGACGGAGCCACCGCCAGATTCAATGATGTTGAAAAAGTTGATGTCATACACAATTTTCAATACGAAGAAGACTGCGATGGTTTCACCTAATGCGCGGCCGAGGCCGAGCATAATTCCGCCAATAATTCCCCCGCGACCGAACGGCAAAGCGACGTAGCGCAACATGGTCCACATTGAGCAGCCAAGGGACTCGGCCGCATTGATCAGTTCAGGGGGTGTCCTTTTGAGAACTTCGGCTGTCACGGAGGTGACAATCGGAATCATCATGATCGCCAACACCACGCCCGCGACAAACGGGGTTCCTGTGAAGTTTCCTGAATCGTTTTGAAACAACGGGAGCCAACCCAAATATTGATTGAGCAGATCCTGCCAGCCTTCTGCCGGTGGGACTAAAATGTAGAAAGCCCACAAGCCGATAATTACCGACGGGATCGCAGCCATGAGGTCAACGAGGTTGGTTAGCAATTTCGAAACTCGAACCGGTGCCATAAACACCATGAACACTGCAAGGAACATGCTCACCGGAACCGCAATAAAAAGTGCGATGAAGGCTATTAGCACCGAGCCGTAAAGCATTCCCGCAATCCCATACTCCGGGGGAACGCCGGTCGTGTCCCAAATCGTTGTGGTGAGAAATCCGATGCCTTGATCCTGGACTACCGGGACTGCCTTGGCCCCGAGAAAGAGAGTGATTCCGGCCAGGACCGCGAGTGATGTGAATGCCGCGCCAGTAATCGTTGTGTTGAAGACCCGGTCACCGCGATTAGCTTTCTTGCTTTTGCTCAAGTCGCGAATTGGGGTATCGGGGGCCACAGGAAGAACTTTCCACGTCAAAGTAGCCACAAGGGCCTCTACAAATGAATCCTAGAAATTCATTTGATGAACTACAGGTGAACTAATGGTCCGATCCGGTAATTTGTTCAAGGGCATGGATCACAATTTCCCCAAGAACTGCCGCGGCATCCTTCGCACCACCGGGTGAGCCAGGGACATTAACCACCAAAGAGTCGCCCAATTGCCCGGCAATCCCTCGGGACAATGCTGCGGTTGCGATTCCATTTCCGCGCCCATATGCACGGATTGCCTCGGCAATCCCCGGTACTTCACGGTCAATCACCATTCGAGTGAACTCCGGGGTGCGATCGGTCGGTGAAATTCCAGTTCCACCTGTTGTAATTACAA
>DEZY01000114.1 GCA_002365735.1 Actinobacteria bacterium UBA3120 | reverse complement strand
CTTTTTGTGAGCGCGATCCAAAGTTCGATTCCCGGTAGCCGCGGTAAAGGCATCAATCACATTTAACCCTCGAGCAATCCCAGCTTCCACCATTGCTGAGATCTCTGCCGGTGTTCGTGCTTGTCTGCTCACCGATATACCGTAAGGCGCATGACTGGGTTAAGACCAATCGGCATCGGTAACCTTGCTTTCGGGGCGCTTGCTGTTCTGTTGATCGCTGGGTGCTCGAGCACAAATGCAACGGCACCGAGTCCTCCGCCACAGCAACCCGGTCAATCGGCCTCAACTCAGGCTGGGCTCGAGGTCTTCTATGGCCAGCAGGTTGACTGGCGCAATTGCGGGGATGCAGACTGCACCACGTTTGAGGTTCCACTGGACTACCAGGATCCCCAAGGCGATCGAGTGACACTCTCCATGTCTAAAGTTCGCTCGCGTGGCGAATCGATTGGTTCACTATTCGTTAATCCGGGTGGCCCAGGTGGCAGTGCATTTGAATACGCCAAAGCCGCTGACTACATTGTCACCGATCAGATTCGGGAATCATTTGATGTGGTCGGAGTTGATCCACGAGGAGTTGGCTTCAGTGACACCATCCGATGTTTAACTGATGAGCAGATTGATGCGCTAATTTCAGCTGATGGATCCCCAGACACAGAGCTCGAAGAGAGTCGGCTGATTCTCGACGCCGGATTCATCGGGCAAGCGTGTGAGAACTCAGGCAATCCTCTCATTGCTCACATGTCAACAGTTGAAGTTGCCAGGGACATGGATATTGCGCGAGCTCTTGTTGGCGACCCGGTAATGAACCTATTAGGAAAGAGTTACGGAACGGCAATTGGAACCACCTATATGGAGTTGTTCCCTGGCCGGGTTGGTCGGATGGTGCTTGACGGCGTCCTGCCAATCTATTTGAATCAGTTCGAAGTAACCCAGGCTCAGGCCGAAGAATTTGAGGTGTTGCTGCGCTACTTCGTGGCCGACTGTTTGGAGCAAAATGATTGCCCGCTGACGGGGAGCGTGGATCAAGGAGCTCAACAAATCCGAGAGTTCCTGCTCAAGTTAGATGTGAACCCACTTGTGGGGGACCAAGGGCGCGAGTTAACTGAAGGCTTGGCAACGTTTGCGATTTTGAGCTATCTCTATTTCCCGCAATATGATTTCCCAAATTTACGCGCGGCGCTGAGTTCGGCGATGACTCAAGGTGACCCAGGTGAACTACTCAAGCTCCTTGACCAACGCATCAGTCGGGAGCCAGACGGCCGCTATGCAGATAATTCAAGTGATGCTTTTTACGCAGTGTCCTGTCTTGATGTCCCCGTCACGCAAAGCATTGATCAAGTCCGTGAGTTTGCAGAACAACTCGCAATAAGCGCTCCTACTTTCGGAGGGAGCCTAGGTTGGGGAGTTCTTGCATGCAAAGACTGGCCCTATTCAGCGCAAAAAGTGATCACAATCACGCCAAATGCTTCAGCTCCCGTCATGGTCGTTACGGCGGAAAACGATCCGGCAACTCCAGCCAAATGGGCCACAGATGTTGCGGTCAAGTTGGGTAACGCAGAACTGGTCATCTGGGAGGGCGGCTACAACCACACGGCTTATCTTGAGGGCAGCGACTGCGTAACCGATCGGGTTGATGCCTATCTTCTTGAGGGCACCATCTCACCTGGAACCACCACGGCCTGCAATTAAATATACCCCTATGGGGTATAGTCATGGCATGAATCCTGGCTACTCAGAGGACAAGGTCGCGGTGCTCAAACGCCTCAAACGGATCGAGGGGCAGGTCCGAGGGATTGAGCGCATGGTCGAGGAAGACACCTACTGCATTGACGTCCTCACCCAAATCTCCGCAGCCACCAAAGCTCTTCAGTCGGTAGCGCTTCTGCTCATGGGAGATCACCTTCAGCACTGTGTTGCTGATGCACTGAGCAAGGGTGGGGAAGAGGCAACCCTCAAAATCAAAGAGGCGCAACAAGCCATCGAACGACTAGTCAAGAGTTAAGCAAAAAAAGCGAGCGAATATGCCGAACAAAACAATCAATGTTGACGGTATGACCTGTGATCACTGCGTTCACGCAGTGACCGAAGAGCTATCTCACATTGCTGGGGCGACCCGCGTCAACATTGACCTGCACCCAGGTGAGGTGTCTCCGGTCGCGATTGATTCTGACATTGACCTCAGCGACTCAGATATTGCCGCGGCCGTGGAAGAAGCGGGCTACACAGTGGTTTCAGCATGAGCGCTCCAAAGACAACTCCCACCCCGGTCGTTCTCGCTCTGGGGGGCATGACCTGCGCATCATGTGCGATGCGGGTTGAAAAAAAACTTAACAAACTCCCTGGAGTAACAGCTACTGTCAACTTCGCGACCGAAAATGCAACAGTGAGCCTCCCCGAGGACCTGAGCGTCACCGACGCAATAGAGGCGGTCGAATCGGCCGGATATACCGCCAAAGAAGTGTCACGTGAAAAAGAAGACGACGTAGAGCCCAAAGACTCCACTGAAATTGCTTTGCGCAACCGACTCATCATTTCGACAATTCTCGCTCTACCGGTAGTGCTCATGGCAATGATCCCCGCTCTTCAATTCGATTACTGGCAATGGCTCTCACTCACGCTGGCCAGCCCCGTGGTTGTGTGGGGCGCGCTACCGTTTCACCGCGCAACGTGGGTCAACCTTCGACACGGCAGCGCCACCATGGACACCCTCATTTCAATGGGAGTGCTCGCGGCCTACATCTGGTCCTTGTACGCCTTGTTCTTTGGCGGTGCGGGTGAAACCGGGATGAAAATGGCGTTCACATTGCTACCGAGTCACAATGGAAACAGTGAGATCTACCTTGAAGTTGCCTCAGCCGTAACAGTATTTATCCTGCTCGGTCGCTATTTCGAATCACGTGCAAAATCTCAAAGCAGCGCGGCATTAACAGCACTGTTGAACCTGGGTGCCAAGACTGTGTTAGTCGTAGCAGACGGAAACGAGAAACAAATCCCTATCGGCGACTTGCAATTAGGTGATCACTTCGTGGTCGGACCGGGGGAACGAATTGCAACTGACGGCAAAGTAGTTGAGGGTGCATCAGCTGTGGACGAGGCCATGATCACCGGTGAGTCAATTCCAATCGAAGTCACGGTTGGAGACACGGTCATTGGCGCAACAATGAATGCCAGTGGCCGACTCGTCATTGAAGCTGCCGCAGTTGGTGCTGACACGGCTCTTGCTCGAATCACGAGCCTGGTAGAGAACGCTCAAGCAGGCAAAGCACCGATTCAGCGCCTGGCAGACAGGGTCGCCGCGATTTTTGTACCAATCGTGATTCTCTTAGCGGTCGGAACTCTGCTTGGTTGGCTGATAGCTGAGGAAGGAGCGAATTTTGCGTTCACCGCAGCGGTTGCAGTGCTGATCATTGCTTGCCCGTGTGCACTCGGCCTCGCCACACCAACGGCATTGCTCGTCGGAACAGGACGCGGCGCCCAGCTCGGGGTCTTGATTCGGGGACCACAAATCCTTGAATCAACAAAACGAGTCGACACAATTGCATTGGATAAAACCGGAACCATAACGAGTGGGAAAATGTCGGTACAAGAAATCAAACTCGTGGGCAATGTAGATGAAGACGAATTCCTCGCTGTTGCCGGCTCCCTTGAAAACTCGAGTGAACACCCGATCGCGAAAGCGATCTCGACCTATGCCAAGGACCGGGTCGCGTTAGTGACTCCAAAAGAATTCGTATCAACTCAAGGTCGCGGAGTCCAAGGATTAATCAACGACAAAGCGGCGATAATTGGAAATCCTGATTGGCTAGCGAACGAGTGGGCGTTACCCTGCGACGCGAACTGGGTATCAACGCATCAGAATCTTGGCCACACCGTCATTGCAGCCGCTTGGGACGGTGAAGTCCGCGGAATCATTTCCGTTTCCGACACTATTAAGGCCGACTCTAAAAGCGCGATCTCACGATTCAAGGAACTCGGACTCACACCAGTACTTATCTCAGGTGACAATCAAAGCGCAGCCGAGCAGGTCGCCAAGGAAGTGGGAATTGATCGTGTCTTCGCGGGGGTTATGCCCGAAGAAAAAGTAAGAATCATCACGCAGCTGCAATCAGAGGGAAATGTTGTCGCAATGGTTGGCGACGGTGTTAATGACGCCGCCGCACTCGTTCAAGCTGACTTAGGAATGTCAATGGGATCGGGCACGGACGTTGCTATTGAAGCCAGCGACATCACGCTGACGAATAGCAATCTGACCAGCGCTGCCACTGGCATCGAACTTGCTCGAAAGACCCTTGGAACAATCAAAGGTAACCTGTTCTGGGCTTTCGCTTACAACGTTGCAGCCATACCTCTTGCCATGGCGGGACTCCTCAACCCAATGATTGCCGGCGCGGCAATGGCTTTCTCCAGTGTCTTCGTAGTGACCAATAGCCTCCGGCTGCGAGGGTTCAAGGCCACCAAGTAACCTTGGCAAGCCCAATTGGGCAGGCCGCCTTAGCTCAGGGGTAGAGCAACGCACTCGTAATGCGTAGGTCCGGAGTTCGAATCTCCGAGGCGGCT
>DEZY01000023.1:19442-20060 GCA_002365735.1 Actinobacteria bacterium UBA3120 | reverse complement strand
GCGCGCTCCCAGGAGCGGTGGATCTCGTCTTCGGCCTCTTTGCGGCCGGTCCAGGTGGCACCTTCGACCGATTTCCCCGGCTCGAGATCCTTGTAGACCTCAAAGAAGTGTTGGATTTCAAGGCGATCAAACTCGGCAACATGATGAATATCGCGTAGATGTTCCATGCGGGGGTCACCAGCGGGAACGCACAGCAGCTTGTCGTCACCGCCGGCTTCATCGGTCATGCGGAACATGCCCACGGTCCGGCAGGAAATTACAACACCGGGGAAGGTGGGCTCTTGCACGATCACGAGGGCGTCGAGTGGATCGCCATCAAGGCCCAAGGTGTCGTCAATAAAACCGTAGTCGTGGGGGTAGCGGGTTGAGGTGAAGAGCATTCGGTCCAGGCGAATACGTCCACTTGTGTGGTCGACCTCGTATTTATTGCGGCTTCCGCCGGGAATTTCAATCGTGACGTCAAATACGAGGGGATCCATGGGTGCAGAGTAGCCGGGCAGTGCCAATTAGGGGAGTGGTGGTGACTTACAGTAGGACTGATGCAGATCCATTGGACGTTTTCGGCGCGGAGCCTTGGCGTGGCAGCAGGTTCACTCGGCTTGGCTTGTGGCCTTCTCC
>DEZY01000023.1:16635-19311 GCA_002365735.1 Actinobacteria bacterium UBA3120 | reverse complement strand
GGCTTGTGGCCTTCTCGTGGCACCGGCCTCGGTTTCGGCCGCCCCACCCACTGGCCCCATTCCCAGCGTGTATCGACCTTTGAGCAGTAGTGCTCCCGCACCCAGCATCACCGGTCTTGATCGCTCAATCGGAAGACTCACCCGAAGCGCATCATTGGGCAGCTTCTCCATGCTTGTGGTTGACCCGGTGAGCGAGAAACCCGTGTTCAGCGATCAAGTGAACAAAGCCCGAACCCCGGCATCGGTGAGTAAGTTGTTGACCGCCGCGGCCGCACTCAGTGCACTCGGTCCCGATACCCGGCTCGCAACCCGCGCCACACTCGCCGGATCCGACCTTTACCTGGTCGGAGGTGGAGACCCACGTCTGCGTAAAGCTAAAGGTGAGAACTCCCTTAAGGCATTAGCGCTGGATACCATCAGCGCTTTGAAAACGCGAAAAGTGACAAATATCAGACTTTTTTTCGATGACTCCCTATTTACCGGTCCAGCACTTGGGCCGGGCTGGAAATCAAGTTTCCCTAAAGCGGGTATTGCCGGCCCGGTTTCGGCGTTGAGTGTGGGCGGTGGCCGGGTGAGCCCTGGGTCGGTGGCCCGAGTATCGAATCCAGCAAAACAAGCTGGCCGACTTTTTGCCAAGCGGCTGAAAAAAGCTGGAATCGGGGTCTCACAAGTAAGGCGCGGTCAGGCCCCGAGTCGCTCCATCCAACTTGCTTCGGTTTCTTCAGAGCCGGTCCGCACAATCGTCGAAGAGATGTTGCGTGAATCAGACAATGACGTGGCCGAAGTGCTGGCCCATCTCGTGGGCAAGAAGACTGTCGGCGAAGGCAATTTCTCCGGGGGCGCTCGCGGAACCAAACTGGTACTGGGTCGGAACGGTATCTCAACTGCAAAATTGAAATTGTTTGATGGCAGTGGACTATCGCGGCAAAACAAAATTACGAGCACCACGGTTGCTCAGGTCCTCACTGAAATGGTCCGTGGAGACGAACCGCAATGGTCCACAATTGCGACTGGGCTTCCCGTGGCCGGACGCACCGGGACCCTTGATTCCCGGTTTGATACCAAAAAAACCAGGGTCGGGGCGGGCGTGGTTCGTGCCAAGACGGGTTCGCTTACCGGAGTTTCGGCTTTAGCTGGAACAGTCTTAGATAAAAGTGGTCGGCTACTTGTTTTTGTAATGATGGGCAACAAGGTCGGATCAATTACTAGCGCTCGAAACTCGATGGATCTGATTGCGGCCAAACTCGCTAGGTGCGGATGCCAGTGACTGCGATTCCACATTTAGAGCTAATTCGCCGGGCATCGCGGCGTACCATGCCGAAGGGTCCCGTGGTCAGTGCCGTTCACGCAGCCGCGAGTGTTGCTTCGCTGCGTGAACTCGCCCAGGTGGCAACAAGGGAAATCACCGCCGTCTCACTGCTTGAGGCGCCGGCAACCCACGAAACTGTCATCGTGGATCGAGCCGGCTGGGTCACATCCAATCTCCATGCGCTAGGTGTTATCACCGAGATCGCCATGGAGGACACAGAAGATGAAAAAGACGGCAACCCATTGGGCGATCGAGCCGGAGCCATTCAAACTGGGCTTGCATTGGGTTGGGCATCGGGGAAAGTCTTGGGTCAATACGAAGCGCTTGTTAATCCAGGGCGGCTACTGCTCGTTGCGCCAAACATTGTGCAGGTCGCTCAATCCCTAGATGTCGATGAACGCGATTTTCAATTATGGGTGTGCTTGCATGAAGAAACCCACCGGCTGCAATTTGGCGCTGTCCCTTGGATGCAAGAACACTTTATTGGACTCATCAAGGAAATGGTTGGTGCTGAAAAGCTGCCCGGAATTTCCTATCCTTGGCGAATTATTCGCGTCATTAATTCGCTGATCAGAGCTGACGACTCAAGTGTGATTGAACTAGTTCAAAGCGATGATCAAGTGCGGATCTACCGAAAGATCGTTGCGTTATTGACTCTGCTGGAAGGCCACGCCGATTTTGTCATGGATCAAGGTGGACCCGACCTTGTTCCGAGTGTCGCCGAAATCCGCCAAAAATTTGAAGTCCACCGTGACTCGAATAAGAAGCTCGCATCTCGTCTACTCGGGATGGATGAAAAACTGATGCAGTACCGAAAAGGTGAAGTATTTGTCAGAAGCTGTGTCGCCGAAATGGGAATTGCGGATTTCAACGTTGTGTGGGCCGCACCCCAAAACTTGCCGGATATGTCCGAGATTGAAAACCCAGCTGCCTGGCGCACCCGGATACTCACGCATCATGCGTAGGAGCGCTTCCCAAACGGTGGTATCCATGCGCAATAGCGTCGAAGGTTGCCTGGCGCCTGATACGGATTCAATAGTTGTCGGCCTTTCGGGAGGGCCGGACTCGTTGGTGCTCACAGCTATTGCAGTGTGGGTTGGCGTGCGGTCTGGCTTTACAGTGCATGCGGTTGTTGTCGACCACGGGCTCCAAGAAGACTCACAACAGATTGCCAGTAATGCGGTCATTGCCGCCAACACTCTTGGCGTAACCTCGGTCGAGATTAGACACGTTGTAGTGGGGTCAGATGGCGGCCTGGAAATGGCGGCTCGAACCGCGCGTCGAGCCGCCCTAATAGATGCGGCGGGTGCTCGCCCAATTCTCCTCGGGCATACAGCTAATGACCAAGCCGAAACGGTATTGCTGCG
>DEZY01000023.1:13179-16531 GCA_002365735.1 Actinobacteria bacterium UBA3120 | reverse complement strand
ACGCACATAGCCTTTCCGCCATGTCCGCCTGCTCCCCTCCGTGGCACCGCCCATTTCTGGCGCATCCGCGAAGCGATATTACAGTGGCAGTTTCTGAACTTTTGGCACCAGCTGGGATTACACCATGGCAGGACCCACATAATTTTGATCAAGCTTTTTCTCGCGTCAAAATGCGCAAACATCTTGACATTCTGACCGCAGATTTCGGACCGTCGATTGTCACTGGGTTGGTACGAAGTGCGGACATGCTGCGGGTCGACGACCAAGCACTTGATCAGGTTGCAGCCCTACACTTCCAAGGCGCTGTAATTTCACCCGTTGAGACCAGCATGACCATTGAAGAATTGGAGGTCGTGCCGGCCGCGATTCGCACAAGATTGATTAAGATGCTTTTTGACCAACTGGCGGCAGGAACCCGCGAAAATTCTCCGCTCACCCACCAGCACGTCATGACGATTGACGCACTTGTCTCACGCTGGTCAGGTCAAGGTGAGATTGCTTTGCCATTGGGTGTGAGCGCCCAGAGGGAATATGGAAGGCTAACCCTCAAGCGGGGAAACTAGAGGAGAGATGCATGGATTCAAGGCACGTTGAAGGGCAGCTTGCGCATGTACTTCTCACCGAGGAGGAATTACACAATCGGATCGCCGAGTTAGCACTGCAAATTGCTGCTGATTACCCAGAGGGCGAGGATCTGCTTCTGGTTGGCGTTCTCAAAGGTGCGGTGATGGTGATGGCTGATCTGGCGCGAGCGTTGCCGCGTCAAGCCCAAATGGATTGGATGGCGGTCTCTTCTTATGGCTCGGGAACAATGTCCAGTGGCGTTGTTCGAATCCTAAAGGACCTCGATACCGACATTGTCGGACGCAATGTTCTGGTAGTCGAAGATATCCTTGACTCCGGTCTGACATTAAGTTGGTTGCTCAAGAATCTCGGTTCGCGAAAGCCGAAGTCAATTGAGGTATTCACCCTGTTGCGCAAGCCAGAGGGCATGAAAATGAAAGTTGACGCTAAATATGTTGGCTTTGATATTCCCAATGAATTCGTAGTGGGCTACGGGCTCGACTACGACCAAAATTATCGCAATCTGCGATCAATTGGCACGTTAGCCCCGCACATCTACGAGTCCTGATTGCATTCGGAACCGGTCGGCACGAAGAGTCCTTGGTGAGAGCGTTATTGAACCGGCCTTTTCGCCTAAGGCATAACCCTTGGTGCAGCGCGCTGACGGTGCAAAAGACGTAGTACCGTGGCGAGGTGGATCTCAAGCGGATTTTTCGTGGACCAATATTTTGGATTGCACTCGCGGTCATTTTCGTCCTGGTTGGTTCAACCCTGATTTCAGGGGTTGGCGCACCCGAGGAAGTCGACACCAGTGTCGCAATTTCGCAGATTCAGAGCGGTAGCGTTGATACCGCAACGATCACCGATCGGGATCAAGTACTTGAACTGGTTCTTAAAAATGGTGACACAGTTCGAGCGACCTACGTAACCGGTCAAGGTGTGGTCCTGCAGGAGTTATTGCAAGTGAGGGCAGATTCTGGTGCCCTCCCCGGGGGTTACAACGTAGTTGTTCCATCTGAAAATATTCTTTTCACCCTGCTCGTCTCCTTAATTCCATTCATCTTGCTTGTCCTCATCATGGTTTTCATTTTCTCGAAAATGCAGGGAGGCGGTTCCCGACTCATGCAATTTGGCAAATCAAAAGCCAAATTGGTATCAAAGGACATGCCTCAAACCACATTTGCTGACGTCGCCGGCGCTGCCGAAGCCGTTGAGGAACTAGAAGAGATCAAAGACTTTCTCGCGGACCCTGAGAAGTTCAAAGCCGTTGGTGCGAAAATCCCTAAAGGCGTGTTGCTCTATGGTCCACCGGGAACCGGAAAGACTCTGCTTGCCCGCGCCGTTGCCGGTGAGGCGGGAGTTCCGTTCTACTCGATCTCTGGTTCTGATTTTGTTGAAATGTTCGTAGGCGTGGGTGCAAGTCGAGTGCGTGATCTTTTTGAGCAAGCAAAGGAAAATGCACCCGCAATTATTTTCATGGATGAAATTGACGCAGTTGGTCGACACCGCGGTGCTGGAATGGGTGGTGGCCATGACGAACGCGAGCAAACATTGAACCAGATGCTGGTCGAGATGGACGGTTTTGATGTTTCCGGCGGCGTGATCATGATCGCGGCAACTAACCGCCCCGACATTCTTGATCCAGCTTTGTTACGTCCCGGCCGGTTTGATCGACAAATTGCAGTTGAGCGTCCTGATCTCAATGGTCGCTGGGAGATCCTCAAGGTGCACGCTAAGGGCAAGCCATTCAACGAAGCTGTTGATCTGATGACCGTTGCCCGCCGAACCCCAGGATTCACCGGAGCGGACTTAGCCAATGTGCTCAATGAAGCCGCGTTGCTCACCGCTCGCGCAGGTGAATCCGAGATCGGCAACGTGCTCATGGATGAAGCAATCGACCGAGTAATGGCCGGGCCGCAAAAACGCACCCGCGTCATGGACCATGAGGAACGGCTGATCACGGCCTACCACGAAGCAGGACACGCGCTGGTTGCGGCAGCTCTACCGGGTAACGACCCTGTTCATAAAATTACCATCATGCCTCGCGGGCGTGCGCTTGGTTACACAATGGTGCTACCCGAACAAGAAAAGTACTCCACAACACGAAGCCAGATGCTCAATCAGTTGGCGTACATGCTTGGGGGTCGCGCAGCCGAGGAACTGATTTTTCATGATCCGACCACTGGGGCTTCTAATGACATTGAGAAAGCAACGGCTGTCGCTCGCGCCATGGTTATGCAATACGGCATGACCGAGCGGTTGGGAGCAATCAAATACGGACAAGAGCAGGGCGAGGTATTCATGGGCCGCGACATGGGGCATACGCGCGACTTCTCCGAGGAAGTTGCCGCCGCGATCGACGAAGAAGTGCGCGCCTTCATTGAGGCCGCACACCAAGAGGCCTATGACCTGCTCGTAGCCAACCGCGAGGCGCTTGATGCGATTGTCGTTGCTCTGATGGAACGTGAGACTTTGCAAAAAGCGGAGATTGAGGAGATCTTTGCGGAACTCAACTTACGTGAGCCGCGGGGTGCTTGGACCGGATCGGCACGTAGGTCCCCAGATCTCGGTGGGCCCGTTGATGTTCCCGAACTTGATGCGACGAAATCCAATGTCTAGTTTAATTGCCTAATGAGTGGTATCGATCCGATCAGTATCCGCAGCCCGGGCCCTAAAGCCCCCTATAACGACGCTGGCGTGCAGCAGGCAATTCGTGATCTGTTAATTGCGATTGGTGAAGACCCCGATCGCGATGGGCTCAAGGACACTCCAGCTCGAGTTGCCCGCG
>DEZY01000023.1:0-13106 GCA_002365735.1 Actinobacteria bacterium UBA3120 | reverse complement strand
GGGTACGCGGAAATTTTTGGGGGACTGCATCAAACACCCGAGGAAGTATTGACCACGACATTCGATCTGGGTCACGACGAACTCGTAATTGTCAAAGATATCCCCTTTAGCAGCATGTGTGAGCACCATCTACTGCCATTTCATGGGAGTGCGCATATTGGCTACATCCCAAATGAAAACGGCCGAATTACTGGACTGTCCAAACTGGCCCGCGTAACCGATGTATTTTCCCAGCGGCCACAGGTTCAGGAGCGGCTCACCGGCCAGATCGCAGATTCCATAATGAATATTCTTCAGCCCCGTGGCTCGATTGTGATTCTTGAAGCCGAACACATGTGCATGTCCCTACGAGGCGTGCGCAAACCCGGTGCCACCACGACCACGAGCGTTGTTCGTGGTTCCCTGCGCGATGCTGTCACGCGCTCCGAGGCCATAACGTTAATTATGGGGCGCTAGTTCCCATGGGCGCACATTCCCCGGTAATCATGGGGATTTTGAACTTGACCCCGGATTCATTTTCCGACGGTGGTCAATTTGATTCAGCGCAATCAGCGGTCCAAGCCGCTAGATTAATGGTGGCCCACGGTGCGCAGATCATTGACGTTGGTGGAGAGTCAACGCGACCGGGTGCGGAAAGGATTTCACTCGAAGTCGAACTTGAACGAGTTGTTCCCGTTATTGAGCAGCTTTCCCAGCAGGGTATCTACGTCAGTATTGACACTATGCGCGCCGAAGTCGCCAAAGCCGCTGTGGACGCGGGTGCGCAGATGGTCAACGACGTGAGCGGCGGTTTGTCTGATCCCCACATGCTGAGAACAGTTGCACGCCTTGGGGTCCCCATAGTTCTTATGCACTGGCGTGGACCGAGTAAAACCATGCAAGAAAACATTCACTATGTAAACGCCTTGACGGAGGTATGCACGGAGCTACACAGTGCGGCTAAGGCGGCTCAATTAGCAGGCATCGAAAGAGGCAACATAATCCTTGATCCTGGCATTGGTTTTGGGAAAGAAGCCGAGCACAATTGGAAACTCCTGCAAAATGTCGACACTCTTTTTGCGCTGGGTTACCCGATACTCATCGGGGTTTCCCGCAAGAGATTCCTTGGTGGATTGCTCGCAACCCCGGACGCAACGCCACGCACAGTGGGCGAGCGCGATACCGCATCTGCTGTCCTAGGGGCGCACCTTCTGCAACGCGGCGCATGGGGCGTGCGGGTCCATGATGTTCAGGCGACGAGTGATGCCTACCTAGCCCTGAGTGCCGTTAACCCAGATCCAGCGCTCGACTCCATTGAACTCCTAGGGCTGCGTGAATTCGGCCGCCATGGAGTACTCGAACACGAACGGATTGACGGCCAGTATTTCAGCGTTGATGCAACATTGGGCCTGTCGATTTCACATGCGGCGCACACCGATCACTTGGCCGATACGGTTAATTACGCCGTTGTGGCCGACGCTATTCGGGCTCGAATCGCAGGAGAGCCGGTCGACCTGATTGAAAAACTTGCCGAAATTATTGCCACCGATTGCCTTTCCTTCCCACAGGTTGTTAGTGTAAAAATTCGGGTTCACAAACCCGATGCGCCGATCGAAGGTGAATTCGCTGACGTAGTTGTCACCCGGGCCAAATTTATGAACCTATGACGGGAACGGTGCTGATTGCATTTGGCGCAAACCTCGGAGATCCAATCCGCACTTTGCAAGTGGCATACCAAGAACTCGCCCAACTCTGGACTCCGGTTGCCGCCTCCAGCGTGTATCGGAGTACGCCGGTGGGTGGAGTTGAACAAGCCGACTTCCTCAATGCCCTCGCGGCATTCGCGACAGAGAATTCTGGGAGCGAAATATTGAACACGCTTCATCAGGTTGAAAACTCTCATGCGAGAACCCGCGAAGTTCGCTGGGGTCCACGAACCTTGGACCTTGATGTGATCGCGCTTTGGGAGGGCGGAGAGCCGGTGATCAGCACGGATAGCGTTTTGACCCTCCCGCACCCTCGGGCATGGGAACGGGTTTTTGTAACGGTTCCTTGGCAAGAATTGAACCTGTCAGGGCAACTCGCCGAGCTACCAGGGTATGGCCCCGTGAGTGAATTAAGATCAACTAATCAGGAAATTACCCGGCTTGAGATTGGACTGAATAGTTGATGCGAGCCACAAAAATCTCCCGGCTTGTGGTAATCGCTCTGATCCTCGCCGCAATCGGATTTGCACTCACCCAAATTCTGATGGGGCAGACCGCTCGCTCGTTGCCGGTGCCGGCGATGGCGGCCGGGGCGCTCGCGATATTAGGTGGGGGATTGGGAATTTGGACCTACTTTGCGCGCCCCCGACTTAGCCGCCAACCGGGAACCACGCCATTTCCAGCGTTAGTCGCGGCCCGAATCGCAGTATTGGCCCTGGCGGGCAGCCGCACCGGCTCGGTAATTGGCGGTTTTTATGCCGGGGTGTCACTTGCCTCAATCTCAGGTATCGATACTCCTGCCGGTTGGAGCGCGAGTATCAATGGCTTTCTCGCAGCCTTGGGAGGGGCCCTCTTGGTCATTTCCTCGCTCTGGTTAGAGAGTTTATGCGTTGCAACAGACCAGGGCGCAACCGAGGAATCGTGACCAAAGTACTCTGCACCCATGAGCGAATCCCCTCTTGAAGACTTGCCCTTTGACGAACTGCGGCACCAGGCATTTCACCTGGCGGAAAAGAAACTAGATATCGGTTTCTTCACTGATGTGTTTTCGCACATGCCCGGCATGGTGGCGATCGAAGGAGAGGGTGGAGACTTGGGTTCAATTGGGGGAACCTTTATTGAGACCGTTCGCGCGACCAAGGAAATGTTTGGTCACGGGCAAATAGATCCGGACATGGAAGCGCTACTACGCGCTCGTTTTGCCACTTATATTCGGGCTAACGATCCAAGTCACCGATAACGAGAAACATGCTGCCGATTGCGGCCGGCAGTTGATCGAGTTGAAGTCCCACCAAGGTGGGAACTAGTGCTTGAAAGTTATTGAATGAAGCCGATCGCAATTTCAGACGCCAGGGTGTTTTGTCGCCGGCGCTAACCAAGTACCAACCATTTATTCCGGTTGGCCCATCAGCCCAGTGGTAGGTGTTTCCTTCTGGAGCTCGCACAACTTTCGGTAAAACAACATTGACCTCTTGCCCCTGTGTGGAATCAAGGTGCGGCCACACTTGCTCAATGAGTGCACTACTGAGCTCAAGTTGATCAAGTGCTGCCAAAAAGCGCGAGTAGGCATCTCCATCGTGATACAGCGGCGGTTTAGTGACCTCTAACTCCCCGTAACCGAGGTACTGACCGGCGAATCGCAAGTCATTATCGAGGCCGCTGGCCCAAGCAACCGGTCCGCTCGTGCCAAAAGAAATCGCGTCGCTGGGCGCAAGGAAAGCCAGTCCACGCAATTCATCTGCATTGAGGCTATTTGTGAGCCGGGGGAGCATTGTGCGCAGTTCGGTAATGATTGAGCGGCTTGTATTCTCCGCATGTGCTGGTAGGTCGTGAGCCACCCCTCCGATTCGCGCAAACATTGGGTGCACCCGATTGCCAGTAACTAATTCCAAAAAATTGGCAATCATATTTCGTAATCGGATTGTTTCGGTAGCAGGCATAAATGCAATCAACGCTGATATCCGAGTGAACTCGGCGAGGAGCATGCGGATCCAAGTGGCCCGTTCCGGCGGGTGAATTCCCATTGCTGCTTCTAAGGTGAGCGCCACTCCTAATTCGGAAGTAAACGGCGCGTACCAGTCATGGCGATTAGCCAGCATCATGATTTGCCGGTAGTCACGAACTTCAAAGAGTTTTTCTGCGCCCCGGTGCATAAATCCAATTCTTGGTTCGACGTGTGTGATTTTGTCGGCCTCAAGAGTGAGGTGCAGCTGGAAGCCGCCCTGGGCACTGGGGTGGAATTCTCCGAGATCAATTTTGAGTTCACCGGGTGCTAAACCAACACCGGCAATCAAGTTACGCATGTGTGTATCGTTTCATGGTCGTGATCCGAAATCTTGAACGAGCCACCTGAAATCACTCCTAGTCGGGTCAGGGCCGAATGCTTGGGTCTTTGTGAGGTCCGAACGTGCAGTAGCTGCAGCACTTGCACACGAATCCAATGACACATGTGCGGTGATATTGACCTTGCCATTGGGGACGGGGCGGACCGATCTACCGCGTTGATATCCCGCTAACGTGCCGGCATCCCACAATCCTTGGGATCTCTGAGCCAATGAATGCGAGTAGTCGATCGCAATCGCCCGGCCAGTGCCAAAAATATTCACTAGCTGGATCCACGTGTGGTCTCGAGTCGTTCCGATCTCTCGACGAGCGTGTGACACCGTGGCTGGCCACCAGCGTTTAAGCCAATCCAGCTCTGGCCCAGATAACGGCTCGCCCATTTCCTCGTGTCCAGATTCTGGGTCAACAAGCACGATGCGCGGGGTCAGGAACTCGTCATATTCGACAATGGTCGCGGGGATGTCGTCAAGGAGTTCGTGGGCGATCACTATTCCAAACTCTTCTCGAATCCCGATGTGCCGAATATCACCGCTGGAGACATCGAAAACTTGGGTATTCCAGTCAAGCCCATGTTCAGCGATTGACGTATTGACAGACGCGATCAGTGAGCCGTCGGATCCACCCGAATCGAGGATCAAAAACTCGGCGGGTGATCCGCAGTTTTCATAGGCCTCGAGTAAATAAGGAAATATTTTTCCGGACAAATCTGGGTCAGATCGAACTGCTGTGTCAAAGTGCTGATAGGGATTTGTTCCCCCGGAACCGAACTCTCCATAAAAGCCTTTGGGGCCGAAAGCTGCGGACTCCCAGGCGTCGATCCAAGGAAGGTAAGGGGACATGGGGTACGACGTTAGTCACCCATAGGCTTTTGGCATGGACTCGCCTCCGCGCTTGCGTATTGGGGTAGTCGGCGCTGGGCGCGTTGGGGCGGTTCTTGGGGCGGCTCTTCGCGCAGCCGGGCACAACTGCATCGGGGTCAGTGCAGTGTCAGATTTGTCGTGTCTTCGCGCTGCGGCTTTGCTTCCCGGTGTGCCGATCAAGCCAGCAGACCAAGTTGTTGCAGAATCGGAGCTGCTGATCTTGGCAGTACCTGATCAGGTTCTACCTGAACTCATTCGTGGGTTTTCTTCCAGTGAAGTGTTCGTTCCAGGGCAATTCGTTGCCCACACTTCAGGCAGCTACGGAATCTCAGTGTGCGATACCGCTCCGCAAATATCGCCCATGGCCATTCATCCGGCGATGACATTTACCGGGACCAGCGTTGACTTGGCTCGTTTAGTAGACACCCCTTTCGGTGTCACCACCACGGAAATGCTCCGCCCAGTTGCTGAGGCCCTCGTTGTCGAGATGGGTGGGGAACCTGTCTGGGTTCCAGAAGAGGCACGAGCCATCTACCACACCGCGATGGTCCTCAGTTCGAATTATCTCAATGTATTGGTCAACGAAGCTGTTTCTCTCTTAGCTGATTCGGGCATGGAAAACCCTCAACGATTACTGGCACCGCTATTAAGTGCGTCGCTGGATAATGCCTTGCGATTAGGAGACAAAGCATTGACAGGTCCGGTAGCTCGAGGCGACTGTGAAGTGATTCGCAAACACCTAGACGCATTACAGGAACGTCCAAGTTCACAAAATGCATACCGAGCCCTGGCACGGCTGGCAACGGATCGAGCGCTTGATGCTGGCGTGCTTTCTGTTGATCAGGCGGCCGACCTTCTTATTGAGTTAGGTGAAACTCCGTGACAAAACTCATTACCCTGTCAAGTGAACTTGATAGAAAAAATGGCACCAGTCGTGCAGTAGTGCCGACAATGGGTGCATTGCATCAAGGCCACCTGGATCTAGTCGATGCGGCGAGGGAGCGCGTGGGCTCAAATGGTGAAGTTGTTGTCACGATTTTCGTGAATCCCACCCAGTTCGGACACACTGCAGAATTCGAGCACTATCCCAGAACCTTGGAGAGTGATTTCGAAAAATGTCAAACGAGCGGTGTCGACATTGTCTTTGCGCCGAGTGCGGCTGAAATGTACCCGGACGCAGGTGCCCCGTCCCAATATGTAAGTGTGCAACCGGGGCCGCTTGGCGCAATTTTGGAAGGTGCGGATCGCCCTGGCCATTTCGCGGGTGTACTGACAATCGTTGCGAAACTTTTGAACTTAACTAAACCCGATTTAGCATTTTTCGGCGAAAAGGACTACCAACAGTTGATCCTAATCTCGCAAATGGTGCGCCAATTGAACTTCCCGGTTCACATTATTGGCACTCCGACGCGCCGCGAACCGGATGGACTGGCCATGAGCTCACGAAATGTGTTTCTTGATTCCGATCAGAGGAGCCAGGCAACTTTGATTTCACAGGCTCTGGTCATTGCCCAGGCGACGGATGGCAGCGTCGCAGAAAAATTGCGTGCTGCACGATTTGTTTTGGGCGATAAAATTGAGACTTGTTACTTGGTGGCTATGAGTAGTGACCTATCCCAGGAGCTTGCCGTTACTGACACAAACCCTGAGGGGCGCCTGCTGTATGCAGGAGTTCTGGGGGGTACCCGACTGATTGACAATATGCCAATTGAGGAAATGAAGACCAGATGAGTGAAATTCATATTCCCCGCTGGCTCACATCAGACCCCCCAGGTTGGGAGATCGAATCTGATGTCATTGTGATCGGATCAGGGGTTGCGGGTCTTTCGGCTGCAATTCATGCGCGGGCAGCTGGGCGAAAAGTTGTGATCCTGACCAAGGCCCAAATAGATGAAGGGTCAACCCGATGGGCCCAAGGTGGGATCGCCGCGGCAATGGCGGAGGACGATTCACCTTCAGAGCACCGTGACGACACCATTACTGCCGGCGCCGGCTTGTGTAACCCACAAGCTGTCGAGGTGTTGGTCACCGAAGGCCCGCAAGCCGTTCGCGACCTGATCTCTCTGGGTGCCAACTTTGATCGTGAGCCCAGCGGTGCGATCTCCCTCACGAGGGAAGGTGGGCATAAGCGCGATCGCATTGCCCACGCCGGTGGAGATGCAACAGGAGCAGAAATTTCTCGCGCATTGGTTTCTGCGGTACTTAATGATCCGGGTATTGAAATAATTGAAAATGCACTCGCGCTAGACCTGATTATCGATGCACATGGCGCGACACAGGGAGTGACTCTGCACGTGATGGGCTCGGGCCAGCGAGATGGGATTGGGGCGGCCCTTGCGCCGGCAGTAATTTTGACTACCGGCGGTTTTGGCCAGGTCTTCGGGCAGACCACAAATCCATATGTTTCGACCGGTGACGGAATCGCGCTCGCGCTCAGGGCAGGTGCGAAAGTTGCTGACCTTGAGTTTGTGCAATTTCATCCAACTGTTTTATGGCTTGGCCCCCTTGCTCAGGGACAACAACCACTTGTCAGTGAGGCTGTGCGCGGCGAGGGCGCGCAGCTCCTTGATCCTGACCTACAACCGTTCATGCACTCAGTCCACGAAATGGGCGATCTGGCTCCACGAGACATCGTCGCAATAGAAATTATGAAAAAGATGCGGGCTTTCGGTGCTGCTCATGTGTGGCTTGATGGACGCGCGCTGGGTGCTGACACGTGGGTGCGCAGATTCCCTACGATCCTTGCAAGTGCTCGCTCGCGTGGAATCGATCCAGTTACTGACTTGATACCGGTGGGCCCTGCACAGCACTATGTCTCTGGCGGGGTTGTAACTGACCTATTTGGTCGCACCAATATTCCGGGGCTTTATGCGGCGGGGGAAGTTGCGTGCACGGGTGTCCATGGTGCTAATCGACTGGCATCAAATTCATTACTGGAAGGGCTGGTGTACTCCCGGCGAATTATGACTGCAATAGAGTTCGATCAGCCAGAGCGCCACACCGGCGTCGTTGGCTCCCCGCAAGATTCGTATCTAGTCCCGCACCGAGTCAGGCGTGACATGCAAAGTGTCATGGATAGCAATGCCGGGGTCCTTCGAAGTGAAGCCTCACTTACTCACGCGAAGAATTGGCTAGCCAAGATTGAGCGCACTGGTGCCCGTGCGTGCACAGAGGATTGGGAGAGCGCCAATTTGTTCACGGTCTCACAGGCGTTGATTGCGAACGCTTTGATGCGACAGGAGACCAGAGGCTCGCACTGGCGTGAGGACTACCCCGAGAGCAGCACTGATTTTGAGGTTCGGCTAGTTTCACACCGTTCACCCCACGGTGAGCTGGTCACTACAACAAGTGGAATTGGGATCTGATGCAGTCGCACAAAATCAAGAGGGATCTAGCGGAACAACTCATTGCAGTTGGGTTAAACCCCCTAGATGTTTCCGAGGTCGTGCTTCGAGCCTTGCATGAGGACTGCGATGGAGACGGAGATGTCACCTCCGTTGCGACTATTTCGGCGGAACAAATGTCGACTTTGGATTTTGTGGCGCGTGCTCCGGGAGTAATTGCTGGGATGCCAGTTGCCGCAGCGGTGTTTGCGATCTTGGGTGGTTCCTCGATCAGCATTTCCTCGGTCATCAGTGATGGTGAGAGCGTGCAGGCAGGTACCGTTCTTGGATCGATAGTGGGTTCGACGCGAGTGCTGCTGCAAGGGGAGCGTCCCGCCCTTAATCTCCTGAGCCATCTCAGTGCGATTGCGACCGCGACAAGAGCTTGGGCTGACGCTTTGTCCGACTCAACTACCAAGGTGCGTGATACCCGCAAGACCACTCCCGGGATGCGAATACTTGAAAAGTACGCCGTACGTTGCGGAGGGGGGCTCAATCACCGAATGAACCTCTCGGATGCCGCATTGATAAAAGACAATCATGTTGTTGCCGCGGGTGGTGTGGCACGAGCGTATGAACTGATTAAACAGCGTTATCCCAACTTGCCGGTTGAGGTTGAGGTTGACTCAATGGATCAACTAGCCGAAGCACTTGAAGTTGGTGCCGACCTGGTGCTGTTGGACAATTTCACAATTGCGGAGCTCAAAAGTGCGGTGGACTTCACAGGAGGTCGAGCCAAGCTGGAAGCCTCAGGTGGCTTTACTTTCGACCAGGCAAAAGAGGTCGCAAGTACCGGGGTAGATTTTGTTGCGGTCGGTGCGATCACCCACTCCGCACCAGTGTTAGATATCGGTGCAGACCTTCGAATGGAGTCCATTTAATGCTGCTAGCAATCGATGTAGGAAACACGAACACCGTCATTGGCCTCTACGAGGGCCAATCCCTGCATAAGTCGTGGCGAATTAAGACAGATTCAGCCGAGACTGCTGACGAACTGGTATTGAAATACCGTGGTCTGCTGCACCAAGAACCTGACGTCACCGGGGTTGCGCTATGCAGCACTGTGCCAGCGGTTCTGCATCAGATGCGCCTGATGATCGATCGTTATTTCGCCGATATTCCGATCGTGATTGTTGAGCCTGGAATCAAGACGGGAGTTCCCATCCTCACGGATAATCCCAAGGAAGTTGGGGCCGACCGAATTGTTAATACTCTCGCGGCCCACCACCTCTTTGGTGGTCCTTGTATTGTCGTCGACTTTGGAACTTCAACCAATCTTGACGTCGTGTCAGATACGGGTGAGTTCCTGGGCGGCGCTTTGGCCCCTGGTATTGAAATTTCGCTGGAGGCTCTGGCCGAACGGGCGGCGCAGTTAAGAAAAGTTGAACTTGTGGCACCCCGATCAGTGATCGGTAAGAACACGGTTGAGGCACTTCAATCAGGAGCGATTTATGGATTCGCGGGTCAAGTGGACGGGCTAGTCGAACGAATCATTAAAGAAACTGGTCCGGTTACCGCGGTCATTGCAACGGGGGGGCTGAGTCAAATCGTTGTGAGCGAATCTCGAACAATTACCCACCACGAACCCGATCTTACTTTGCTGGGTCTAGCGCTACTTTTTGAAAAGAATCAGATCTAATCGCACCTAATCGTCAAGGGTTTTCGATCCAGCAACTACGCCCAAAACTGTGGCGAGGCCATGAATTGGCCCGGAAGTGCGCGGAAGAATTAGGGTGCGCATTCCTACAGCGCCGGCTCCGCCGTCATCAATTGCGTTGTCACCGACCATGAGCAAGTGTTCGGGAGCGATGTCGATTGCCTCAGATGCGGCAAGAAATATTTCAGGATTGGGTTTGACATAGCCCAATTCGGCGGACGTGAATGTGTAATCAACGCACTCCGAGATACCCAGACGGCGCAGAATCGGTTCAAGGTCGAGGGCAATATTGGAAATAATCGCGGTGGTGATTCCCTGTGCGCGCAGTGCATCGAGGACGGGAAGGGTGTCCGCATAGACGAACCAGGGGTCAACTATCGACGAATAGAGGGCCGA
The DNA here is from genome assembly GCA_002365735.1 of Actinobacteria bacterium UBA3120. Lineage (GTDB taxonomy): Bacteria > Actinomycetota > Actinomycetes > S36-B12 > S36-B12 > UBA4592. Next base: position 2,782 of record DEZY01000023.1, on the reverse strand, counting down.
AGCCAGCGGTTCGTCGCTAAAGTCGAGCAGAAGCCGGGTAAAGATTTCCTGGTGTGCCGCTTGGCTGAGATCCCTCTCGTGGTCGGGGTCTTCAATCCGGGCAAACTCGACAATTGAATTCAGCTTGGGCACAATTTCGGTATAGGCGGTGGGATCAAGCCCAACGCTTTCACAGGCAATTTCTAGCCATGATTCACTGTTCCCTTGATCAACGAGGGTCGAGTGGAAATCGAAGAGAACTCCTTTGATCGAGCTGGGCTGAAATAGCGGATGCGGAAGGCTCACCCGCGTGAGTCTAGGTCCAAGTTTGCCAGGGAGTAGCTCCTATTACCCTTAGCGACTGTGAGTGACGAGGAAGAAGTTCCCGAGCAGGTTGCGATCCGGCGACAAAAGCGTCAAACGATTCTGGACCGAGGTGCGCAGGCCTACCCCGTTTCACTGCCGATCACGGCTTCTATTGCTCAATTGCGCGAGCAGTATGGCGATTTGGATGCCGAAGCATCAACCGGTGTGATGGTAGGCGTTGCAGGCCGAATAATTTTCAGTCGCAATACGGGAAAATTGGCTTTCGCGACTGTTGCAGCCGGTAGTGGCGAAACTATCCAAGCTATGGTGTCACTAGGTCAAGTGGGGGAAGAGAGCCTTGCAGACTGGAAAACCCTCGTTGATCTCGGCGATCAAATCTTTGTTCAAGGTGAGGTCATTACTTCCAAACGTGGTGAGCTTTCAATTTTTGTGGACTCGTGGCAAATGGCGGCAAAAGCGCTGCGACCGCTTCCGGTAGCCCATAAAGAAATGAATGAAGAGTCTCGCGTGCGCCAGCGCTATGTAGATCTAATTATGCGCCCTGAAGCGCAGATCATGGCGCGCACAAGAGTCAAGACCGTTTCAGCGTTGCGAACATCCCTGTCCAATCGTGAGTATCTCGAAATTGAAACGCCAATGCTGCAAACCCAACCAGGTGGCGCGACCGCGAGGCCATTTATCACCGCATCAAACGCATTTGGGATCGACCTGTATCTACGGATCGCTCCCGAGCTTTTTCTTAAACGTGCAGTGGTCGGAGGACTCGATCGAGTATTTGAAGTAAACAGAAACTTTCGTAACGAAGGCGCCGACTCGACGCATTCGCCAGAGTTCGCAATGCTTGAGTTTTACCAGGCATTTGCTGACTATCAAGACATGGCCACCATCACTCGCGAATTGATTCAAGAAGCTGCGCAAGCTGTTGCAGGGTCGCTCACTGTCACTCATCTTGATGGCAGCCAACATGACCTCTCTGGTGTGTGGCCACAAATTGATCTTTACGGCTCACTATCGGAAGCGACCGATCAGAGCGTGACTCCCGAAACCGCCCGTGCGACCTTAGAGCAGATGTGTTCAGACGTCGACATCAAATTCGCTCCCACTTGGGTGAGCGGAAAGTTGGTCGAGGAACTTTTTGAGCATTACGTGATTCCCACATTCACCGGGCCGACATTTGTGATGCACTTCCCAGTTGACACTTCGCCTCTCACTCGTGACCACCGATCACGGGCTGGTGTGGTCGAGAAGTGGGATCTCTACATTGACGGTTTTGAATTGGCAACTGGGTATTCAGAGCTCGTGGATCCGGTGATTCAGCGTGAGCGGCTGGTCGAACAGGCATCCCTTGGCGCAAATGGTGACAAGGAAGCCATGGCATTAGATGAGGATTTCCTGCGGGCACTTGAGCACGGAATGCCACCCAGCGGTGGAGTCGGATTGGGCGTTGATCGGCTCCTGATGGCGCTGACCGGACAAGGGATTCGCGAAACTGTGCTGTTCCCGTTGGTTAAACCCGAGCGGGATCGATGATCACGATTAGGCCTGCCCGCACAGCCGATGTTCGGGAGATCAGGACACTGATTGACGCTTACTCAGCTGATGGAAGTCTGCTGTCGAAAGCAACTGTCACAATTTTTGAGGGAATTCAAGAGTTTTTGGTTGCGACTGACGGTGAACGAGTGATCGGGTGCGGCGCGCTACACGTTATGTGGGAGGACCTCGCTGAAGTTCGCACACTGGCTGTGGTGCCAGATCGTGCGAATGAGGGCATTGGTTCGCAGATGCTGCAGCACCTATTGGAGAAAGCACGTTTATTGGGAACTCGTCGAGTGTTCTGTCTTACATTTAGGAAAGATTTCTTTGGTCGCCATGGTTTCGTTGAAATTGATAACCCTCCAGTGGGTAGCGACGTGTACGAGCAAATGTTGCAGTCCTACGACGAAGGTGTGGCAGAATTCCTCGGACTTGAGCGCGTTAAACCAAATACGCTCGGTAATTTTCGCATGTTGCGCGAAACCCCTTAATTCATCTCAACCAGTATTGCGAAGTCCCGTCGCGATTCCATTGATTGTCAAACTCAGCGCCCTAGTGAGTTCTTCATTTGCTGGGTTGGTTCGGGAACGCTCAAGCAATGACACTTGCAAATTATGGAGCGGCAGCAGGTAGGCGTCTCGCGTAACCAGCGTTCTTTTGAGAGAGGGATTACTGGCCAGCAATCCGCTTTCCCCGGTGATATCAAGCACACGTTGAACGCTCAACCTATATTCAACTCTGATCAAGTCGAAGAGGTAATGCAGTTCTCGTGGGACAAGCCGCTCAACGTATTGAGCCGCCACGTTGAGATCGGTCTTGGCGAGTGTCATTTCGACGTTGGAAATAAAATTACGAAAAAAATCCCAGTTCTGATACATCTGGACAAGCTCCTCGCTCAGCCCTGCATCGCAGGCGGCCTGCAAGCCGGTACCAACGCCAAACC
>DEZY01000129.1:1432-9372 GCA_002365735.1 Actinobacteria bacterium UBA3120 | reverse complement strand
CAGACCCGGAAGGTCGCCTACTCGCCCTGGTGCCGGGTATTCCACCGAGTGGATTACCGAGCACGCTGATAGTGGATAGGAGTGGCCAGGTAGCAGTCCGCATAATCGGGCCGATCACCGAAGAAGTCTTGACCGCACTTATTACTGAAGTAGCGGCCGAAGGCGCTACTCCTTAATCAGTTTGTATATTGTCCGGAAAATTAGTTTGTCAACGTCAACCAGTCTGGTTGTCATCGTGCCTTCGGCCCCAAAGTATTTACCGGTACCACCAACAACAACGTAGGTGTGACCTTGACCGAGTACGGGAACTTTCCCAAGCTCAACAACACTGCTGCCCAGGTAAGTGATTGACGAGCCGTCATGAAAATTGGTGTGGCCTGTCAGCGAACGCAAATCAGTTTGCTTCTCTAGATCCTCGTCAACGACGGCTGCGATTGTGTTCCACCGACCCAGCGATTTTTTTCCAGTGCGTGCCTGCGCAAGTGTCCGGTAATTAACACCAGTCCGGTGCCTAATGTCACCGACGGTTGTTCCCTCGGCATCGGCTCCAATCAAGATCGGAGCTTCACTGACCGAATACACCTTCAGCTTGTAGTTCTTGATTTTTGTTTCCGCACTTGCTCCAGTGGCCAACGAAATGGACGCGAATAGGGCGACTACCACGGCTGTTAAGACTGCGATTATTTTTTTTATTACGCAATTCTAACTTCCCAGCCCGTTACCGCGACACCGTGGAACCACGGTCAATCCCAAGATCTGATATACCTTTCCCATGCCTGAAGCTACGTACACCGAAGTCATGCTCGCCGTTGCTCAAGGGTTCGAAATTGTGGCGGCACTTGTCATTGCAATCGGTTTAATCTGGGCAACCTACTTCTCACTGCGAACCCTCGTTCGCACTAAGAAAGGCGACACTGCATATAAGGCCATGCGTCAAACGTTCGGTGGTTCGCTTCTCTTGGGCTTGGAAATCCTGGTGGCGGGAGACCTCATTCGAACTGTCGCGGTGGAACCCGATTTGGACAATGTGATTGTTTTAGGAATCATTGTTCTGATCAGAACTTTCCTGAGCTTCAGCATCGAGGTAGAAATTGATGGTGTTCTTCCTTGGAGGAAAGCACTTGTTAGTGGTGCGACTGTTATGAAAAGAGCAAAACAGCAAGCAGACGATGTCGAGCCCGACTAGCCCGAACCTTCTCCCACGCTTGCGCTGTAACGAATGTTTGGCTGCACACTAAACTCAGTTCACGCTCAATAGATTTAAGGAATTTGTTTCGCAAGGGAATGTAATTGATGTGGCCGTCGGTTTCGTGGTGGACGCGGACTTCTCTCCGGTGGATGCATCGATGCGGGTGCCATCGCCGTGAACGGGCAGGTTTTTGACATCAACGCTGTTATCGATGCGACTACTACCTTCATCCTGACTGTTGCGTTTCATTATCTTGCTCTCGTTGCGCCCGATAAACTCACCGAAATTCGAGGCCTGCTGAGGAAGAACATCCCATGATCACAGCCATGTGCTTTATCAGTGCAATACCCGATCAAATTTCCTCTGCCAGAAACGCGGTCACGCAGGTTGAAGGAGTCTGCAGTGTGTACTCGGTGACGGGGTAAATCGATTTAGTTGCAATCATCGAAGTCAAAGATCATTGCCTGGCGCTGACGTAGTGGCGGATCAAATTATCAAGATTCTTGGAATCACTTCAACCGAAACCCATATTGCTTTCCGCACTTACGTCAAGCGCGGATTGGAAGCCGGCTTTTCAATCGGAAACTGAGCAAGAAGAAAGACAACTATGTGAATAACGAGCGCCATAGGACCGCGCGGTAGTCCAGTTGCCCGCTGAACCTGTGAAAGCGAAATGGCCCCGCTTCCGCAGGGCCATTTCCTAAAGTGGATCTTTAGACCTTTTTCCACAGGGAAAGCGCATCAATCCAGCGGGGATCACCAGCGCCCTGGTACGACTGAACGGCTTCGTAAGTTACACCGTTGCTCACAACACGGTCACCCGTCTGGTAGCTACCAGTAGCGCTCCATTGTTCGGCTAGAGCAGGAACTGGTGCCGGCGTGACCTCGGGCTCGGGAGCTACGTCAGCTACCGGGGTCCAGAGTGAGAGCGCATCAATCCAGCGATCATCACCAGCGCCTTGGTACGACTGAACGGCACGATAAGTCGTTCCGTTAAATGTCACGATATCTCCCGTTTGGTAAGCCGCGGAAGAGTTCCAGTTTCCACCTGACTCTGGGGCGGGCGCAGGTGCAGGTGCCGCGGGCGTGCTCGCGTTCAAGACATTACTTGATACCGACTCGTTGTTCGAAGAGTCAATAGCCTTCACAACATACTGGTACGTGGTCCCAGCAACAACCGAAGTATCTTTCCACATTGTCATTTGAGTGGTGTGACGCAAGTAGCCATCACGGTAGACGTTGTAGGTGACTGCGCCTGAGGCATCAAATGACTCGCCCCACATCAGGTTGACCTCTGTTGCAGTAACTTGCATTGTGTGAAGGTTGCTCGGCACTGTTGGTGCAGTCACATCTGCATCGACGTTCTGTGCGAGTGTGACGTTAACGGTTGCTGATTGTGTCGACTGGCTTCCTTGCGCATCACTGGCCGTGACTGAGTACTGATAGGTAGCCCCGGGAACTACTTCCAAGTCCGTGAAGCTCGTTCCACTGCTCTTTCCCGCCTGAACCCCATCGCGTGCAACCGTATAGGTGACATCGCTGCGATCACTATTTGAATCAGCCCATGTCAATTCCACGCCGCCTGCAGCATTCTCTAGTGCGGTTAGATTGCTCGGGGCGTTTGGCGCAACTACCTCTTCACCTGCACCGTTCACGTTGACATCAATGACGTTGTAGAAAGCGTTGACCGTGTCAGCGATATCCCACACGGCAAGAATCACGTGGTATCCGTTGCGGTTAGATGGAATGTTAATCACGTGATCTGGGTTGGTGAAAGCCTTTGATCCGTCATGGTCGACGGTCGCGATTTTTTCCAGTCCGGAGCGCGTCAGGGGCGCATTTTGATCCCAGCCTGGCTTGGTCATGTAGTAGGACCAGCCCTGAGTTGAGTGAGGAGCGGTGTAGGTCCAGTCCATGAGTAGTGGGCCAGAAGTAATGTCTGTCTTTGCCCACCGAGTGCTTGTTTGTTGGTCAAGCAGGCCACCAAACTGACCGTTCGCGGACGCAATTTTCCCATCCGCGGGACCGGACTGGGGGAAACCTTTTAGGTACTCAAGGCTCTGAGGTTCAAAGACCACGGAACCGCAATTCAGATTCGCGCCCTCTTTACACAGCAAGGCTCGAGACTTAGGTCCATCCAAATATCCGTGGGCAGAAACTGGAGTTGCCAGAGCAAAACTTCCAATTGCCAACCCGGATGTAACGGTCAGGGTCGCTATTTTCCTTGCTAATTTCATCGCTTACTCCTCTTAGCTTGGTCAAGTTGTCAGGGCTAAGACGCGGCAAGTTGACTGCACGTTCCGTAATTGGTTGCTGAGCTTTTACACAATCGCATGAGATTGGACTTGACAAATCACAACAATGTGTGATCCACAGTTGAAGTATTAACCTGATAAATGCCTACCACTGCTCACTCTTTCGAGACTTTCTCGCAGTGAACATCCGATCAAGTTCTGCCAACGCAGTGTGAACCGCGACGCTGCTGGCCAACCCGCGACCACGCAAACGCACGGGGCCTGGAACCGAATCAGCGTGCAAACTCGAAATCCCTAGTTTCCGCTCCCATGGACCTTGTGTGATTCGAATTGACTGGATGCGCTCATGTGGTGCGGCGCTCAGTCGCCGGGTAAGCGCTCCACTCCTGACCACAAATAGGTCCGAAGTCAGACTAACCGCGAGACGAGCTGCCTGCCAAGGAAAACGCCAACGAGAAGTTGCAGCGGATGCGAGCCACTCATCTTCTATTTCTAGGTTCCAGGATGGGAGCAACTCGTGAAATAGCTCAGGTAACGCATCCTCATGCACTACCGGGATCAAGACTCGAGGCCCCGACTTCTTACTGCTCTGATCAGCACCCGCAACGTTGATGGCGACTTGATACCACCCAAAAGGTCGCCAGGCAATTGGTTGAACTACACAAATCGCCTGGATACGGATCGGAGACACCGTGTAATGGGCCGTAGTAAAAAGTCCATGTGAAATCGCGATTCCACGATCATTTCTACCTACTGAAAAATTGAACAGGGACGTAATTCCGGCAATCAAGCTAATCGTGGAACCACCGACCGCTAGAGCGAGAGTGACCAGTCCACTTCCCGGTTCAACCAGAGCGAATGCAACAGATGCAACTGCCCCAATAATGAGAAAGTAGGTCGACGTGGTGAGGACCAGCGAAGCTACGAGTCGACCATTAGGGACCTGCCATTTCCAATGATCTGCAGGCTCCGCTGATTGTGTCGATGTTCGTTCGTCCTTTGCCAAAGCCAAAATCTCAGACCGTAACTCTTGGGCTTTCCCAACACTGAGGTACGACAAGATCACGCGCGAGTCTCCGCTGCCGGCAACTTCTATTTTGAGACTGGAATACCCCAGCAGCCGGGCAACAGGCGGCCGCAAGATGTCAACAGACTGGAGCCTAGAGATCCGCAATTGTCTGGACCGTCTGAAAAGAATACCGGACCTGGCCTCAAGCTCGCCTTCTTCATTAAGCCAAAAGAACCGCCTTTGCCACGATGCCCAATAGCCGAATCCGCCAACAACGAGAAAAATGACACCTATTAATAGGAACCACCAGCTCAGCCCAATGGCAAAAAACGCCACAAGCACGATTGGTGCGCTATTGACCAACTGAAGAATCGGTGTCAGCGGAGCTGTGTGCTGCGGACGCGAGAAATTATCAGACATTAATGTTCACTAATTGATCCCTCAGAGGCCTGCGGTAGCACTGTGCGAGGCGAGGGCATCGCGGATCTCCGCAGCGCGCTCAGGGTCAAGGCCCGGGATCGTTGCATCTGTTGATGCAGAGGCCGTGTGCAATTGGACACTCGCCAAAGAAAATGCTCTTTCCAGTGGGCCGGCACTCACCTCAACTAATTGCATTCGAGCAAACGGCACGCTCACCACTCGCCTAAACATGATGCCGCTACTTACTTTCAACTCGCGCGATTCAAGACGGTAGCCAATCGAGCGAACGCGACGGGTGACTAGGACCCATGCCCAGATCGCAAAAATCATGATCGCAATCATGCTGGCGATCCCAATAAATCGGACCACCGGGACACCCTCGGAAATAGCAATGACGATTGCCGCAACTGTCAGCAGCGGAACAGTGGTGAGCGCAATGAGCGTGTGCCAATAAGTGCGCAGTTTTGGATTGACCCGCAGCCAGTCTGTGGACCCGGCGCTGAATAACTCGGCGATTGTCATAGTTCATACTAACTTCAGATTGAAAAAGGGCTAATACGCAATCCCAAGAGAGAGAACATCCAGCCGTTTCCAGAATTGGCTCTAGCAGTTAGACACTGCACTTAGGCGATGTGTATGCGCTCATCGCCGTGCTCGATCTCCATACACCAGTCGCCAGTCGCCAATGGCCTCTGCATTTTTGTGGATGGTGCCAACCGAACGAGCTCTATCTGCCTCAGACTCAAGGAATCCCGTAGTGCGCGAAGCTGGTAGACGCGAACCGCTTCGATCATGCGCTTTTTACAAATTCGGAAAACTTCCTAGAATTAAGCCATGATCAGCCCACCCGGAGCGGCACAGATTGGCACACGGTTGACGATCGCATTGCAAGATTCCCAGGGCAACACAGAGGAACTGCTCGGAGTCCTGCACGACGTACGAACGATTCGCAAGCGTGATGGTTCCCTTGCATCTTTTGATCCTAACTCGATCACTCACTGGCGCGTAGTCAAAAAAGTCAACGCGAAAGCCGGTTTCGGTGCGCCGCTAAGCATGCGTATTCGCGAACTTGAGGCGGCAGCCACCACGACGTGGCCCGCCGATGTCACTACCGAGTACGGCAACTGGCTCCTGCGAGCCTCCGAGGGCGACACGCGTCAGGGAAATTCAGTGATACCTACGGGAGCCCGGCCATTCGGTGACCCCGGGATGGAAATCGAAGTGGCCCTAATTGAAGTTGCCAACTTTTATCATCAACAGGGGCTGACCCCAGGCATCACGGTGCCACTTCCTGCATACACGAAATTGGATGAGTATCTCGCTGCCCAGGGCTGGCACCTCTCGACCGAACTTCACTGCATGGTGATTGACACGAGCGACTTTACGCCGCGAACAACGGATTCACAGTTCACCGTCAAAATTTCAGATGAACCGACGGATACGTGGCTGGCAGTTCAAGGTGACATGGCCCTCGCCAAAATTATGCGCCGCTACTGGGCGCACTACATATCTGTCCTAATCGAGGGTCAACGAGTCGCCACTGGCCGTATCGCATTCACCGGCGGCTGGGGGGTTATCACCCGCGTCTTTGTTAAACATGAATATCGGAGACAAGGAATAGGCCGAATAGTCATGCACACGCTGGCAGAGGTAGCCCGCGCACAGGACTGCGACCGACTCACACTCCAAGTGGACTCCAGCAACTCCCCCGCAGTATCACTGTGCAACTCACTCGGTTTCAGACTGCACCACCGCGATCGGTATCGTGTGTTGGAGTAAATGAAACCGAAATTGCTCACGATTTTATGGACCAACAGTGCTCTTCAAATCCTAGGAATTGAATGGCGGTGTGATGAGTAAAAGAGGATCTCAATTGTGGATCTGGCCCCATCAATTTACAGGATGGCTATGTAGTCCTCAGTGCGACCGAGTTTGCTGATTTTCATCTTCGGACTCGGCTATCCGCTTAATCGCGGCGAGCGTTACCGGTATGCCGTCGAGCGCCTCCTCGGTGCGTTCGGCGATCTGAATGTACGCGTTGTTCCCGTACTTCTCCTCGAACATGGCGATCCCGCTGGGCAGGAATTCCCAAGTCTCACTCAGGATTGTCCCGGTTTCCGCCGGGGTGAGGATGTAGCCCCAACGGACAAAGCCGTCGCCCACCTCCCAGGCGAATTCTTGACCGCGCTCGGCAACCACTACCTGCGACCGGGTCTCCCAGGTTCGATGCGGAAGCTCGTTACGCCCAGTAAACTTGGCGCCGAGCTGACCGGCCATGGCCTCGTCGTCCCACCAGCACGAAGTGCAGACTGGGCTCCACTCGCCGGTGCGGGTGACGTCGGAAACAAGAGCATAAAGTGTTTCAGCCGACGCATTGACCGTGACGAACTCCCTGTGATGGCGAACGCTTTGCTCTGTCATAGATTCATCCTTTCACACTATTCACTTCTTCTGCCGTCGGTTAGCGTCAATCCATGGCTTCGGTTGGCTAAACGTATCGACGTCCATTCCTTACGGTTCACGACGACTGCGTCGTCGATGGTAAAGACACGCGTCCCCCGCCTTCACGGAAGGTGGAGTGAAAACTCTAAAGAACCACTCTCTATCCACGTGATCCTACGCATCACTTCAGATGCTCGAAGATCTCAACACTGACCTCTCAGTAGGGAGCGTCCACATGTCTGCCTTACCGGCATGACAGGCAAGCTCGCTATCCCAAATAAAATAGCTGGTAGTCCACCCACCTCGTCAATCGCTGCGCGCAATTTCCCGACAATAGAAACCAATGGCACTTGTCAAAGTCATGAACTATGCGCTCCATTATCGATCAAATGCTTCCCTTCAAACAATTACAACGCTGGACCTTGGAATCTAAAGAAATCTAGGTCTTCGACCGTCTGTTAGGACACAACCTTGTGCACCAGCAGTTGCGGCGACATCAAATCCCCGACGCTCTTGCTTGCTGAGTGAAAGACCTTCACTTCGCGAAATTCCCGCGAAGCCCTTAGTCGCACTATCCACACGAAGTTATGCACAGGGTTATGCATTAGGTTTTGCACACACCCCC
>DEZY01000129.1:485-1173 GCA_002365735.1 Actinobacteria bacterium UBA3120 | reverse complement strand
CCCCGGCCCCGTAGCTCAGGGGATAGAGCGTCGGTTTCCTAAACCGTGCGTCGCATGTTCGAATCATGCCGGGGCCACCAAATAGTTGGAAACCTTCCAACAGAGCATTTTGTGAACTTAGGCTTCCACTTCTACTGACTTGGCTGTTATCAACGCTGCGTCAATTCCTAAACCTTCTTGGTCACGAATTAGTCGATAGTCTAGAACGGTGACTTTTTGGGCCGTCAAAGCTACCTGAATGTAAATAACTTTGTAGCGTTCAATGCAAGTGTTAAAGGAGATTTTAGGTGATTCGAGCAGGAAGGAATAATCCTCATTAATAATATTACGGAAATTCTTTAACGACACAGCCTCACGAAACTGAACAGACGCATACTCTCGTGCTTCCTTAAATCGCCCTAAACCGAACTCCTTTATTTGCCCCTTAATCACTTCTTTTGCCTCGGAGTAAGAACGAGCAGAGCATTTTTCCACATCTACGGGCGGATCAGCTGATTCAGACGAATCACTTGGTTCGGGCGGATCAGCTGATTCAGGCGGATCACTTGGTTGGACAGGAGACTCTGAAATGCTCTGTTCCGCTTTAGTTTCAGTTTCCGAAGTCGTAAGCGCTGAACACCCGGTGCTCATTAATGCACACCCCAAGAAAATAGCCGCAGATATCACTGTCTGCTTCATAGATGCCAAA